>JBJTWB010000127.1:0-21698 GCA_046081505.1 Bacteroidota bacterium
CATTTAGAGCAAGCCGTAAAAGAAATTAAGAAAAAGAAATAGTGCTTCAGGCTGCAATAATTTAGAAGGCTATCCGTAATTTTACATAAACATTTGCAAGGTGGAATTAGAAAGAGTCATATTGTCTCCGGCGCAAAAAGCGTTGAGAATTAATTTGAACAAAGACATCTATGGAACTTTCGCCGAAATTGGTGCGGGCCAGGAGGTTGTTCGTCATTTCTTTCGAGCGGGTGGAGCCAGCGGTACCATTGCCAAAGCAATGAGTGCGTACGACAAAGATTTTAGCGATGCCATTTATGGCAAGCAGGAAAAGGGAAGGTATGTGTGCAAGCCTCGTTTAGATAACATGTTAAACCATGAGTATAAGCTCATGGAGGAACGATTGAACAGAGAAGATCACGCTACAAAAGAATTTTTCTCTTTCGCAAACACATTTGCAACCATTAATTTTCAGAAAACCATTCAAGGACACGGTTGGATGGGTGTGAAGTTTCAAACGGCAGCTGACAGGGAACCAAATGTTGTTATTCTTCATGCACGTCTTCATGAGAGCGATGCATTGCTTCAACAAGCTACAGTTGGAACCTTAGGCGTTAATCTACTTTATGGATGCTTTTACTACCACCAACGTTCCAAAGATTTATTACAGTCACTCTATGACAACTTGAATCGTGACCAAGTTGAAATTGATACCATTCAGTTTGAAGGACCAGATTTTGCGGAAGTTGATAACAGATTAATGTCTTTGCAACTGGTTAAAAATGGAATGACAGAGGCAGTAATTTTCTCACCAGACGGGCAAAATCTGCAAGCGGCTGATGTTTTGTACAAAAAGCACATCTTGGCACTCAGAGGTTCATTTCGTCCGGTTACGAAGGTGAACATAGACATGATTACCAGAGGACTTAAAATGTTCGAGTCCGATATTAAAGTAGAAGAAGATAAAGTTCAAGTCTTGTTTGAAATTACCCTGAACAATTTGAGAAGCGAAGGAGAGATTGATGAGCAAGATTTTTTGGATCGCGCCGAGTTGCTTTGTTCGTTGGGTCAAACTGTACTGGTTTCAAATTATTCAAAATATTACGCATTAGCAGATTATTTCTCGAAATACACGACAGAACGCATGGGTATCATCATGGGTACAAACATGTTGGTTGAATTATTCGATGAGAAATACTATCGCAATTTGAACGGTGGAATTCTAGCTGCATTTGGAATTTTATTCTCTCGAGATATCAAAATTTATTTGTATCCGTGGTTTGATCAGGAAAATGAGATTTTATACACAACCGAGAACTGTCCTGTACATCCAAGACTTAAACCGTTGTTTGATTATTTAGTAGACAACAAGCGCATTGTAGACATCAAAGATTTCAACCCGGAAATTTTGTCTATTTATTCGAAAGATGTGATTGACATGATTCAGCATGGACACACCGGTTGGGAAGGTATGGTGCCTACTTATGTTGACTCCATTATCAAGGATAACAAATTATTCGGATTCGATCCCAATAAACCGGCAGATGCAGATTTCGTTCCACCGACCAGGACCAAATGGTCAGAATCATTAAATAGTAATTAATTCAAAGTACACGTAAGGTATGTCATATTTTTTTACATCAGAATCGGTATCAGAAGGCCACCCAGATAAAGTTGCCGATCAAATTTCAGACGCGTTAATTGACGCATTTTTAGCGCAAGATTCAGAGTCGAAGGTAGCTTGTGAAACGTTGGTTACCACAGGGCAAGTGGTGGTTGCTGGAGAGGTGAAATCAAAAGCTTATGTCGACTTGCAAGATATTATTCGTGAAACCATATCAGAAATTGGATACACGAAAAGTGAATACATGTTTGAAGCGAAGTCATGTGGAATTTTGTCGGCTATTCACGAGCAGTCTGCCGATATTAACCAAGGAGTTGACAAGAAGAACAAAAAAGATCAAGGTGCTGGTGACCAAGGAATGATGTTCGGATATGCCACCAACGAGACCGACAATTACATGCCGCTTCCATTGGAGTTGGCGCATTCGTTGTTGCGCGAGTTATCTGCAATTCGCAGAGAAGTAAAGCAAATGAAATATTTGCGTCCAGATGCGAAAAGTCAGGTAACAATTGAATATTCCGATGACCATAAGCCAATGGGTATTTCAGCGATTGTGGTGAGTACACAACACGACGATTTCGATAAGGAAGCGAAGATGTTGGCGAAGATTAAGGAAGATGTTCGCACCATTTTATTACCACGTGTCATTAAAAAGCAACCCAAGCGCATTCAGAAATTATTTGACGGGAAGTTTGAATTGCATGTGAACCCAACTGGAAAATTTGTAATTGGTGGTCCACACGGCGACACTGGCTTAACGGGAAGAAAAATTATTGTAGATACATACGGCGGGAAGGGAGCTCACGGCGGTGGAGCATTCAGTGGAAAGGATCCAAGCAAAGTAGATCGCAGTGCAGCGTACGCCATGCGTCACATTGCTAAGAATTTGGTGGCGTCCGGAGTTTGCGACGAGGTTTTAGTACAAGTGGCATATGCCATTGGTGTTGCTAAGCCTGTTGGACTTTATGTGAATACCTATGGCTCAGCTAAAGTGAAGAAAACAGATGGTGAAATTGCGGCATTAATTTCAAAGCATGTTGGGTTAACTCCATATGAAATTGAGAAACGTTTCAATTTACGCACACCTATGTACAAGGAAACAGCGAGTTATGGTCACATGGGAAGAACGCCGAAGACAGTAACGAAGACATTTAAGATGCCGAATGGTCAGAAGCCAAAAACCATGAAGGTGAATCTGTTCCCTTGGGAAGAGACGGCAGAGACCTCGAAGAATTTCAAAAAGATATTTGGAATTAAGTAATTAAAAAGCCCTCGAAAGAGGGCTTTTTTGATGTTGATCACAGGGGATGCACCTTTAAATAATGGAGTAAATATTTTTTGTGTGTCATGTTTTGCTTTTGAATTTTACTTCAAAGTTTTTTAATCGAGAATAGCTAGAAGTTTTTTTTTTCTGCTATTTCAATTATCCAATGAATGATTTCATCTCGATGTTCTAGCGTCATTTCGTCAATATCCCATCAGAGCAAAAACCGAAAAAGATGATAACCAGTGGTCAATATCGTAATTTCCTTTACCAATACTTTTTTGGGAATAGTCCCACATGGAATTCATTTCGTTGATCCACTTTTTTCGAAGGTCAGGACTTAATGATTCGTCATCTAAACTTTTCATGAGACCATTTAAACACCAAATTCTGTTTAAATGATAACCATCCCAGTGAGCCTCATACCCATCATGTTTTTCAGTTTTTTTAATAACAAGTGCAGTTGAAACTTTTTTGGGGTCTAAAATTTCGGGGCTAAAAGAGTTTAACCATTTTACCAACTTGTCTTGGGGTAGAACTTTTCGCATTAGGTCCGCAGTTAAAAGTCCTCCGGACATGAAATCATATTCAATCGGTTCTTGCTCAAGTGGGTAATATCCGTTTTTTAAATAGTATTTGATTGCAGTTTTTTTTATCACCTTTTGCAATTTTCTTTTGTCGAAAGAAACGGCATAATCATATGCAAAAGAAAGTCCCATTGAGGGACTGTCATGACTCCCACTGATAAAATTTTCTGGCTTTTGTTTACACCAAAACTCAATATGGTTATTTTCAATAAATACTAATAAGGGTTCAAGATTGTCAAGCCATATCTTAGCTTGTGGATCATTCCAACTCTTCAATTCGTCAGCAACTTTGAGTAACCATGATTGACCATAGGGGAACTCATAAAATCGAGTCTCTTCATTGGTGGCGAAAAAAAATAATTCGTTCTCAATGTTTTCTCTTTTGAAGCTCTCATCCAAATGCAGCCTGATATCCTCAGCTTCTGGTAGTTCAGGGAATTCTTTCAATAATTTTATTAGGCACCAATGGTTGTGAACGCAACTATGCCAATCAAAACAACCATAGAATGATGGCCATATTTCCTTAGGTTTTAATCCTTCGATTTTTTGCTCAATAAGAAAATGAATTGAGTCGTTCCTTGCACAAGAAAGAGATAAATTGGCAAAATACGAAGCTCCGTTTTCGTTCAGAAAATATTGACCGTTTTGATCTATTGATACAATCGATTTAGACTGCGATGAAATGCTGAATGGAATGCTGAAAAAAATCAAATAGAAAATGCTCTTATTCATGGTCATTGGTATTTGAAGATGTTATTGCTTCTTGCTAAATCCATTTCTCGCAATTGCTAATGACTCCTTGCCAATTCCAACTATAGAGGTGATATTTAATGGGAACTCGAGTAAAACGTGAGTGAAACTTAGGAAGAAGAGAAAACTCAATCCCATCGAATAGTCATACAGATATATTGCACATGCCATTAGCCATAATGTTATTACTACAATAAACCTTACTTTAGGTACTTTATGCCAGCCTATTATTTCAGTTTTGCTGAACCAATTTAAGTAATGATAAAGGTAAGCGAATGCTATAAAACGCATGAGCATAATGCCTATGGATGAAAAGAAAACTAGATCCCACCAATTGTCTTTAGGTTCGCCTTCCTTTGCATCTGCAAGAGAGATGGACTTTTTGTAATACGGATGCTCTTTGTTCTGAATAATAAACGCTTTATCCATTGAATTTTTCCAACGTGCATCAAGTTCTTTCTTTTCGAGAGAATCTTTTACAAAAAGGGTGATGTAATCTTTATTCGTCATTTGTGGGGCCAGTTCAAACTGACGCATTAGACTAATACTTGTATTGAAGAAACCATTTCCATCCGCATAATACGCGTTTTTTCCGTACTCTGTTAAGTTGCCTTTTTCGCTATTTACGGGTAAAAAGAAAACCAAAAGGATTGGGATAAGAATAAAAAAGCCAATAGACAATAACCCTGTTTTACTCCGCGTCTTTAGAGCTCCAAAAAGCATGAAGAGTCCAGTAAATAAATATACGTGAATAAGTGTTGGCAGGAGTGAGGTTAAAGCGAAAATCATCGTGCTTGGTTTACCCTGGGTTGCCTCAGGTGAGAGCCACCCGGATATGTACACGAACAGTATCAATATAGCCGCAAGTTTAATCCAAATGTTTTTCACGAAAACAAACAGGATAGCGCTGAAAAGTCCTAAAACCAATAGCTTGTCAAATAAATTTGCTTCCACGAAGAAGTCATATATTTCAGTATGAAATTGGAAATCCTGAGAGAATGCAGCGAGTGAAAGTAGAATTCCAATAACAAGGAGAACTAGATAATCATATTTGCCTTTTGAGAAATACTGGCGATCGTGCAACCAACTTATTTCGGTTAGATAATGCAAAGGCCCCAAAAAAGCGTATGCAATTAAAAATGTCTCGAAAGGAAGAGCAAAAGAAAAGGCCGCGCTTAAAATCATTAAGCCTATGTTGAGATAGTTGATTTTTGCGTCTTTGGTAAGTATCATTTTTAATTGTGGTTAAGTTGGTATTTGGTTAAGCAAAAATAATGGAAGTATATCCGGTATTAATTGTAAAATCACTTTTTTCTTTTTGATTGCTTGGTTCAAGTTATTCACAACTTTTCTTCAATCGGAGTGTGCAGAAGTTTCTACCCACAATACTTATGCACAAACGTATTTTTGTCTTCCGCTTCTCCCATTTTTGAAGCTGATACCTAAACCTATGCCCACAGAAAGAAACACACGTATTACACGAAAAGATAGAGCCACAACCGCTCAACAATTTGCATCTATAGAGGCCGGTAAACTGCCACCACAAGCGCTGGAACTCGAAGAAGCTGTGCTTGGTGCCATGCTGTTGCAAAGCGATGCCATAACCGCAGCAATCGATATATTAAAGCCAGAATCTTTTTACAAAGAAGCCAACGGAATTATTTTCAATACCATTCGGGAAATGTTCGGTAAAGGAGAGGTAACTGATATTCTAACCATTACCCAAAATTTAAAAAAGGCAGGTCAACTCGAATACGTCGGAGGCCCGCTCTATTTGGCCCGATTAACAAACAGGGTCACCTCCGTGGCCAATGTGGAAACCCACGCCCGCATCATCTCTCAGAAATTTATTCAGAGAGAACTTATACGAGTGTCGAGTGATATTATTCACGACGCATATGAAGAAACTACAGACACTTTTGATTTACTAGATCGCGCAGAAGGAAATATATTCCAAGTAGCAGAGGGGAATATTCGGAAAAACTCAGACAAGATGAACAATCTTGTTAAAGCAGCCATGGACTCTATTGAGCAAGCAAGACAGAATAAATCAGGTGTCAGCGGAGTCCCTACAGGATTCTCTGGTTTAGATAAATTAACCGGAGGATGGCAACGCTCAGATATGATTGTATTGGCAGCAAGACCTGGTATGGGAAAAACGGCCTTCGTCTTATCCATGGCTCGAAACATTGCCGTGGATTTTCAAAAGCCAGTGGCTGTTTTCTCTCTAGAAATGAGTGGTGTGCAGTTGGTACAACGTCTCATGGCTAGTGAATCTGAAATCAATTCAGAGAAATTAAGAAAAGGGCAATTGGAATCGCACGAAGTACATCAATTAACACAGAAAATCACCAAATTATCAGAGGCGCCCATTTTCATTGATGATACTCCCGCTTTATCCGTGTTCGAATTAAGAGCAAAATGCCGCCGTTTGAAGTCCAGCGCGGGTATTGAACTCGTAATTATAGATTACTTGCAGCTGATGTCTGCCGGAGACTCCAAGGGTGGTAACCGCGAACAAGAAATTAGCACCATTTCGCGAAGCATAAAACAAATCGCTAAGGAATTGGATATCCCCGTTATTGCTCTATCCCAGCTATCAAGATCTGTAGAGACCAGAGGCGGTGATAAACGCCCCATGCTCTCAGACCTCCGTGAATCGGGAGCCATTGAGCAAGATGCAGACATTGTTGGTTTTATTTATCGTCCGGAATACTACGGATTCACAGAGTTCAATGACAATGAACGTTCCCCCGCTCAGGGTATGGCAGAACTTATCATTGCCAAGCACAGGAACGGTGGCCTCGATGCCATTCGCTTGCGCTTCCTTTCCAATTTGGCCAAATTCGCTGATCCAGAGGGATACAATTTCGATAATCCATTTGCCCAGCAGACGGCAAGTAGAGGCATTTCTGCAAATCAAGATTTTATGCAAAGCGGCCCAACAACCATTACTGTTTCGTCGAAAATGAATGAATTAGACGACGAAGACTACAACTACCAAGGTGGTGGGGGCGATGTGCCGTTTTAATTTTTTCGAATGACCAATTCACGCGTTAATCCCTCACCGTAATAATGGGTTAAGGTTAATCGCAAGTCCAATAATGAGTGATTCATTCGTAACTCTTTCCAAGGAATGAAACAAATGGTCTGAAGGTTCTGGTTGATTTCAATTTGCGATTTTGAAATGTTTTTTGAATTCATGGTGTTGATTGTTCCAGTTGGAAGATATTCTTCAATTTTAATGTCAACATCAATGATGTATTCTGATTCATATTGATCATCAATCCAAATAATTTCAATTCCGTCAGCTCGTCTTATATACGTGAGTAGTTGAGGAGCATAACTCGTCTTTAGCGCATTGAAAAAAGGTTTTTCAATTCCCAAATAATCAATGCTACTCCATGAGAACGCAGGCCAAACATCATTCAATTGCCAGTACAAGGTGCCTCCACATCGCTCATTCGCACGCTGTGATTCAATTCCCCTGCACATGCCCTCTGCTTGCATGCGTTGGGTGAGCTGACCAAATTCCAGCAATGATTTCTTACTTGCCTTTGGATACCATCTTTCAGTATATGTTTTCATTAAAGTAAAACCCCTGCTGTGTTTTTGATGTTGCAAATAACCAACATCATTCAACGGCTTGGTGAGATCTCCACTCATCAAATACAATACATCTTCACTAGGGAAACTTTGCATGCCAAATTCACTCATGAAGCGCGGTATTTTCTTTTCCAAAACGGAAAAGGGTTCTTCATCGTGCCAAAGTCCCCAATAATGCGAATCCCCTTCATGCTGCGAAGCAGCATCGCCTCTTCCAAATCGGGGAGACGAAGGCCAATAGCTCATGATGGTGTATTTTTTTAATGTTTCAGGAAGTAGCGTCTCGAAAAGCGCATCATACTCACTTTGTATACCTGCAACACTTTTTTCACGTAAACCAATTTTCCATCCCCATCTTTCCCAACCCTCTGCGTTCTCATTGTTTCCGCACCAAAGAGCAATACAGGGGTGATAGGTAATTCGTTCAATGTTTTGTTCTGCCTCGCGTTTAACGTTGTTTAGGAAGTCTGAATTTCCCGGATACATGCTGCATGCAAACATGAAGTCTTGCCATATGAGTATCCCCATCTCATCGCATAAATCATAAAAGATATCGTGCTCATAACTTCCGCCGCCCCAAACTCGCAGCATATTGAAATGCGCATCTTTACATTTTTGAAGCAATTCTCTATACTTCGTTTCATCTGGAACTTCAGGTAACATTACCAAGGGTATGTAATTGGCACCTTTCATGAAAATACGTTTGTCATTGACTAGAAAGTAAAAAGATTCGCCTTGATTGTCTTTTTCGTTAATCAATTTCACCGTTCGAATGCCCGTTTTAATCTCTTTTTCATAGGAAGCATCTTCCGTTTCAACAGTCAACTGGAACTGAATCAAATTTTGATCACCACTTTCATTTGGCCACCATAGTGGAACTTCAGAAGGCAATTGTAGGTCGAAGGATTTATGTTGTTTTCCAAATAACAAGGGTATGCTATCAGAAAAAATAATCTCATCTTCAAAAGCCAATTTCAACTTGCACGCTTTTTCACTCGTGTTGTTGTAAAAGACATGCAGTCTTACTTGAATGGTGTCATTCTCAATAGACATGGTCTCTATGGCGCTCGATTGAATTTCAAAGCCATTATTGCCAATCAAATTGATGTCCTTGGTAATTCCACACGTAACGAGTCTTGGTCCCCAATCCCACCCAAAATGATACTGCGGTTTACGAATTACCGCACGCACGCTGTCACCAGGCAAGGGAAGTATGCGGTTGCGAAGAATTTCTTCTGCTATGGGAACAACAGGAAAAAACCGAATGGTGAGTTGGTTGTTTTCAGGTTGAATTATTTTTTTTACATCGAATTGGTATCGCGTAAATGCATTGTTACATTTTCCAAGAACGACATTGTTCAAGATCACTTCTGCGTGTGTGTCAATGCCGTTAAGTTGCAGATAGATTTCTTTTTTTTCGAGAATGTCTGAGTCAATGGCGAAATGATTCAATTCATACACCCACGTTTTGGTTTCAACCCATTGCACCTCGCGTTCATTGGTTCCAATCAAGGGCTCTGGAATAATCATGCTATTCATCAGGTCAGTATGCACATTACCTGGAACTTGAGCCGACATGATTTCTGATGAATTGAATTCGTGAAATTCCCAATAGACAACGTCTGAATTGAGCGACTGTAACGCCGTTTGTGCGAATGAATGTAAATTCATGAGCAGACAAAGAATTAAGGTGAAATTAATTTTGTGCACTTTCAATTAATTTTTGAGCAAGCGAATGGTAGGTGTGGTGTTCAAGTACAAAGGCTCTTCCACGTTGGCCCATGGCTATTCGATCTTCATGCGTTAACTGAACTAAGGTTTCAATTGCGGTAATCAATTCTTCCTTATTTCCCGGCGTAACAGAAATGCCGCATTGTGCTTCATCTATAGGCTTGTTACCCGAATCAATATTGTAAATAATTGGTTTTGCTGCTTGCATGTAGTCGAATAGTTTATTCGGAGAAACTCCAAATCGAAAGAGTGGGTCTGCCCGAAGCCCCAAGTAGCAAATATCAAATGTCCCGAGTTTTTCTAGAAAATCTTTTTTCTCAACCGGAGGTAATACAGTGACATTTTTAATTTTTTTCGCTCTTTCTTTTAATTGTATTTCATCATCGCCTTTACCCATAAGAATAAATTCAATGTCTTGCCGATCTTTCAATTCTTCGGCGGCATCAAGCAGAAAATCAAGTGCATTGGCTTTTCCTAAAGATCCACCATAACCGATAACCAATTTTTTCGAATGTTCATTCGGTTGAATTGCACCCGCAGAAATGCTGGAATCTATTCCGTTGGGAATGTATACAAAGCGATTGGGTTTCATACCACCGTTCAAAAAGTGCGATTCTGCACAAGGCAACAGAGATATAATTTTATCGCTTTTCCGATAGGCCTTCTTTTCGAAATAACGCATAAAAGCCACCAATGGATGATACTTCGACAGTCCACCAAGTTCCATGAGCGTTAAAGGCCAAATGTCTCGAACCTCAAAAAATACTTTCGCTTGAAATTTTTTTCTCCACTTCAAAGCAACTTGAATGGGAAGCATAGATGGTGAAGAAACAACAATGATAGTGGGTTGAGGCAATTCATGTGTGGGGAGAAAAAACAAGCGCCAAGCAAAAACAAGCATATTCCAAAATCTGCCAATGGAAATACTTTTCGCATATGCAGGTGTGCGCACCCAGCAGTAGTGAATCATTTCTCGATTTTCGAAATTGAACTTATTGTTGTTCGGAGGTAATTTTCGAAATAAATGGGAATAAGTTGAACTAAGAATGGCAACCTCATGGCCCATAGCTATCAATTCTTTTGCGAATTGATATTGTCTGTATTGCATGCCTATGTCAGGTGCACCTGCATATTGGCTCACAAACCATACGGTTTCCTTTTTGAAAGTGCTCATGCGTGAATTAGACTTTTATATAATTCGAAATACGCTTCACCGCATTCTTTTCGAATGGCCAGGGTTTTAATTTTCGCTCGATTAACACTTGCATAGTCTTCATCAAGAAGGGTAATGGCCTCAAATAATGGATTGGAATTTTCTTTTCGAATAATTCCTGTTTTGCCATCCTCTATCCATTCTTTAGTCACAGGTAAATTGGGTAGCACCGGCAAACATCCATGCGCTAGAGCTTCAAGCATGCTAATAGCTGTGCCATCGCTTTGAGGAATGGATATGTAAATTTTAGACTTGCTATACCACTTGGCATTCTCTGCTGGGCTCAGCCATCCCACAAATGAAATGGAATCATGTGCGTTGCACTGATTAACCAATTGTCTCAAATTTTCTGTTTCTTGTCCGCTACCTGCAACTATTAATTTCCATGTCGGATGTGCTTGCTTAAACTCAATAAAATATTGAATGATAAGATCAATGTTATACAACTTTTCATGCAATCGATTCGAAAAAACAAGGTCTTCTTTTTGTTGAAGTTCAGGAACTTCAGCAATGCCATATTGTTGCCAGCGGTACTTTGAATCATGACTGTGAATTTCTTTCATAGCCTGAATCATTTGGTTCGAGTTAGCAGTAATGCATGCGCTGCGTTCTAATGTTCGTTTGGTTATGCATTTGAATAAAATGTTCTTTTTCGGCATCAGTAAAACATCACTTCCCCAAGATGTTGAAACAATTGGAATACCCAATTTACTCGCTGCTCGTGCTGCAAAATATGCGAGTCTGTTGATTTGGTGAATATGAACAAGGTGGGGATTTAAATCTCGAAGCCAACGTTTTAATTTTCGATAATTGATGATCCATTGAATGGGATTCAGTGAACGAAATGAAAATGCACCCTGCGTGCGAACTTGTGGGTAATCAATTTCGCTTTCTGAAATAAAATGTATTTCACATTGTTCTGGAAGTGAATCCAAGAAATTCTTATTGTGAATGGATTTCGCTCCAACTATGACAATTTTCATATTTCACAAAGTTCAAGAATGAGATGTTTAAGTTGCTTCACACCTTCTTTTCGATGCAACAATTGAACTTGCTCGTGATTTGGAATTCGCAGGTTGTTGCTCTTCCAATCTTCAATCAGGTGTAAAATTTCATTTTCAATTTCTTCAACTGAAGAGAATTCAGCAACATAACCCCCATGCAAGGAATGTATTAATTGTGCAGCCACATCGTCTTTGTCAATCAAACCGAGTACAGGTCTACAAACAGAAAGATAATCATACAATTTTCCAGTGTAGACACCTTTCATTTCTGTTCTCGGGTGTATCAGTATGTTGGCATGCATGGTTTGCATTTTTGCTATTGCCTTTTCATAGGGAAGTCCTGAGTGCAAATGCACATACGGGCGAAGATTTTCAGGGATAGAGAAATTCGCATGCACTCCTACTAAATGAAGTTCAATGGGTAAGTATTCATGTTTTTGCAATGCATTCTCCCATGCTTGGAAAAGTGTGGTGGGTTTTCTACTTCCGTAAAACGTACCAAAATAACCAAGTCGAAGTGTATCACCCTTTTCAATGGGTACAGGTGGAATGTGATGGTTGTATCCGTTTTGTATTTCAATGATACGTGGAACTATCGGACACTTGCTTTCAAACGAATTTACAATGGGTAAACTTACGGTTGTAATGGCGTTGGCATGTTGCTCCAACTGTTTTTCAAATGCTGCAAATTTTTCTCGTGCACTGGGTGTTGCATGCGCATTTCCAGACATCTCATCGCGCATGTCTGCAATCCATGGAATATTGGGAAATGCTTTTTTAAATTGAATGGCCACTTCATGAGCTTCTTGCGGTGCAAATGAAGAGATGATGCAATCAAATGGTCTCTCTGCGTGATCAGTCACTAGTTTATTTAAGGCCTTATTCACCCACTGCTTTAGAGGCTTTCGAATGACCTTTCCAGCAATAATTCTCAAAGCGGTTTTTATCTGATGCGCAAGTTTAGAATCATTTGTATTGCTCTTCAGTTTCAATAAAAGAATGTGAGAAGGAAAACGATTCACTTGAATGAAATCGTTCAGGCCAGGAAGTGAAATTGTATCTCCAAGTGTATAAACAACTACATCGAAATCTTCACTCAAGTAAGTAGCAAACGCCTCCATGCGCAAAGTGGCCACACTTGATATGGGTGGGTACCATGTGGTAATGAGGGCTATTCGCTTACGATTGAACAAGGTTTTTAATTTTGTTGTAGTATGAAGTTAGAATATGTTCTGAGCTGTAAATTTCGTTTGTTTTTTCGGCTATTTCATGGCGGGGAGCTAAATTTCTATCCTCAATTCTCTGAATAGCAATTTGAAATTGACGAACCGCATCGTCTTTCGTTTTACACAACAGCGCATGTTCATCAGGCAATGTCATTAAAATTTCTGCACCTGTGCTCATAGCTTCAATAACTGAAACGGGATATCCGTCATGCGCTGTTAAACGGAGAAAAATGGGGTGCTCACGAAGTTCTTGAATGAAAATGCTACGGTTGATCCAACCCAAAAAACGAATGTTTTCTGGAACTGCGTGTTCTGGTTTTTCCATTCCACATACAGTGAATGCAATATTCGGAAAATGTTGGGCAAGGTGCACCAAGTATGTAAATCCGTAAAAATCTTGACGGTTCTCAGCAATGTAAGTCATGGCTTTGATTTGCTGGTATTGTTCAACACGGTCAATGGGCTCTATGCATTTAAAAGTTTGTCGAACGGGACTCAGTCCAACGCTTTTTAATTCGTCTTCCAACCAATCGGAATCTGCGAAATGCGTGGCATAATCAATATATTTTGTTTCAATAGTGCCATTCTTAAATCGGTCCATGGCAAGCAGTGCATCTGTTCCTTGCCACTGCATGAGCAGTTTCTTTTTCCAGAAAAGAACCCAATTTAAACTGCCGCTTTTATCTGTTACTCCGTTCATTGATATAACAAGATCTGCAAACGGTACAAAAAGTAAAAAGCGAAGTTTATCCCATTTTGAATAATACGTATTCAAAAAAACAAAACTGCTCTCAGGGTATGCAGTGCTTAACTTTTGAGACAGGTCTTTCCCGAAGAAGGGCAATCCACTAATGATGACGCGCATTGTGTTTTCGAATTAAGTGAATATACCACAAGAGAATGAATAAATAATAACCAACAAAACTCAAAGAGTAAGACCACAATGCATCTTCGAATTTCCAATTGCAAATTGCCGTGAAAAGTAACAGGCTCAGTGTAATGGCGTAACCCAACAAGCTAAACAGAAACGCTTGTTTTTGTTTGCCGAAAATAAGAGGGGTTGTAGATAGGGGGGAAGTGAAAAAGAGCAAGGTAAGGGCCGGTGACATTATTTGCGCGTAGTGCCCTGCCAATGTCCATTTTTCACCCAAATACCAGCTGAAAATAGTTGGTCCGAAAAATAGTGTGACAAGTAGAAATAGCAATCCGAAAACGGCTGAAGTGAAAAGAGTTTTCTTTAGCAGCTGATGAATGGAAGTGTTGTTGTTTTTGTGCTGAGCAGCTTCTGCAAAAAAGAGCTGAGATGAAGAGCCCGTAATCAATGTAATTGGAGCTCGAACATAACGATGCATTAAAGCAAAGAGTCCCAATTCAAGTTTTCCGAAATAAAAGGTAATGATCCAGAAAAGTAAAAATTGAGTGGCAAACATATCTGTAAAGGCATGCAGTGAATTAATCAACGGAAAGTCGCGGTATTCCTTTAATCGTTCCCACGAAAATTTTTTATAATTCTCACTTTCAATTTTAGATTGAAACATAAGCATGATTGCGTTCATGAATTGAGAAAGTAGCCAGCTCAAAATGAGTCCATCTACACCCCAAATAAGGTATCCAAATACCGCCGCCGCTAGATTGTTAACGAGTGACTGTGTAACCTTTCCAAGACTCAATAAAGTAAATTGTCGTTTGCGAACTTGTATGTTACTGAAAATATTCAGAAGTCCGTAACTAAGCACGCCCAGTGGCACAAGCCATAAATAAGATGCGAGGGTTTCGTCATGGTACAAGGATGCAATTTCCTTTTGAAAAAAAATAACGCAAGTAGAGAGAAAGAATGTGATTCCAACAAACCCCCATGCATTCCAAAGAATTTCTTTCGCATGATCATCAGAGGCGGGTATGGGTATGGCCATTTCCAATCTACCTGAGGCCACAATTCCGAATACACCAACAATAGCCATGTAATTGGCTGCTACCGCGAAATCTTCTGGAGAGTATAATCGTGCAAGAATTGGCGCAACTAGAAATGGAATGAGTTGGCTCAGAATATTCCCTGAGAAGAGTGTAATGAAATTCTTTGAATATTTTGAAACCTGAATCACCGTCTTGGTTTAGATAAATAAAGATACCAACCAAATTGAATGAGAAGCACAAGTGCACTACCAATGGAATAGCCAATTAACGCAATGTCTATACTTCGCACAGATACACCATAAAGAAGTGTTCCAAGTTTAACAACCAAGTCGAATAAGGTAAACACTAGAGCTGTTTTTTGCTTTTCTTCTAAGATGGCCACAAAAGAAAAAGGTGATACACAGAAATTGAATACAAAATAGATGGAGAGGTATCGAGCAAAAATGCCTGACATGGTCCAATCTGCCCCGAAGAACCAAGCAAACAATTCAGGACCCCAAATGAATATGCAAATAGCAAAAACGAAACTCATGATAAAGAGCAATCCAGCCGTTTTTAGTATCAGATGCTGATAGGATTGTTTTTCGTGATGAAGTTCAGATGCCTTGTTGAATTGCACCTGAAATACCGTATTACTTACCAACGTAACTGGAGCTTGAATTAATTTCCACGTCATGAAATACCATCCCGCTTCTTGCCCACCGAACAAGATATTAAGTAGCCAAATTGTTCCACTTAATTGCAATGTTTCAATGATGCCTTGAGTGGTGTTGAATACGGCATGCGTTTTAAGCGTTAACCATTTTTCTTTCCAATTCGAAATTTCTTTTCCAACACGCTTGGCGCCGATTCCGAATCGTAAAAAGAATAAAGAAACAAACTGACCAATCAGGAAGCCCAATATGAGTCCGTTTGAACCCATATAGAAATAACCAAATAGAATAGATAAACCATTCACGCCAATGTTCGTTAGTATGCGGTAGCTAACATTTAAATTATAACGCTCAAGTTTTGTAGAAAGTAAATTGAAAATTTGTGGCTGAGCAACAGCTACAACACCAAGTGGAATTAGTGTTACGAATAAATTCAATTGACCAATGGCTAAATAAAACAATACCACAAAAACAGCAAGTCCGCCAGTGAACTTCCACAGAGTATGATTGGCGTGCTGCGCGAAATCAATCGCTTCCTCTGTTGTTTTGCTGCTCGGAATTAAATATTCAATTCTCAACGTAGCAGCCACAGCAAGCGTAATGATTAAAGAGTAGAATAGTCCGAATTCTGCAAAATCTTGTGACGTAAATAACCTGCTTAAAAGTGGAGCTGTTGCGTAGGTAATGAGTTGTCCAATGCCAGTTGCAAATGCCAACTTTGCAATTTTAAACAGTTGAATGTTTTGGAAGAGTTGCTTCATTCGTTTTCTTTACATTCAAGGCTGATCTGGTAAATGCATCCAATGACTAACTGCATTGAAATATTGATTCGAATGTCCTTCACCTTTCCAAAAATGAACACCAAACTTTTCCATTTTAACGGGGTCATTCAGAAAAAAATTCTTTTGAAAATGTAAAATCATGACTTCTCTCAATTCTACGTCTCCGGTTTTACCAGGTACGTGAAATTGATGATTCGGAACAAATGCCAAAACACGTTGCCCATCCTCAGGAAGTTCTTCAGAAAGTGCAATCCATTTCATTACTTTCCTTTAAATTGTGGAGTTCTTTTTTCAAGAAATGCTGCAATTCCTTCATGATGATCTTCTGTATTTCCGGCTTTTATTTGCAGTTCTAATTCAAGCTCAAGTTGTTCTTCCAACGAATTATTCCAACCGGCATATACGGCTTGTTTAGTGAAGGCTAAAGCTTGCGTGGGCATATCAGCGAGTCGCTGGGCTAACTTCATGGTTTCCTCCATAAATTGTTCAGCCGCATAGACTGCATATACCAAACCCATTTCTTTGGCCTCTGAAGCACTTACTTTGTCGGCAAGAAGCATTTGAGCCATGGCTCTGTGAGTGCCAATGATTTTAGGTAAGAAGTACGTTCCGCCGCTATCTGGAATTAATCCAATTTTTGTGAAAGCTTGTATAAAACTGGCGTTCTCGTTTGCAACCAAGATGTCACATGCTAAAGCAATGTTAGCTCCAGCTCCAGCAGCAACACCGTTCACTGCGCAAACAATAGGTATTGGTAAATTGCGCATGGCTTGAATCAAAGGGTTGTACCCATCTTTCAAAATGTGCTCCAAACCTGGACCATCTTTATCTATAGCCTCGCCCAAATCTTGACCCGCACAAAAAGCTTTGCCTTTTCCGGTTAAGACCACACACCGAATATCTGTTCGGTTCTTTATGTTATTCAAAACTTCTAAAAGTTCTGAAGTCATTTGCCTATTGAAGCTATTGAATTTTTCTTGTCTATCTAATGAGACAACTGCAATGGCCCCTTCAATTTTAAGTTCTATGGTTATCATTGTTGTTCTTGATTGTAATAAGAAGTTCTTCCTTGAGCAATGCGCAGTAGAATTAAAGTAAGTATGGTTCCCATGGCAATTTTAATTGCTGTTGAGCCCAATTGAACTTTAACAAAAGGCCAAGCCATTTCAGGTTGCAGTCTGTAATAATACATGCTGCTAAATACAAGAATGATGGCGTGTCCAAAAGTCCAGAGGAATAAGGTGTAAAGAGATTTGTATTTCGGAATTCTCTTGTGTATGTATCCGGTTAATAAAGCTGATGCCAACATGCCAAAGAGTTCACCGAGCTCACCTATGTGTTTAATGTCGAGCATAAATAATCCTCCCTTATACTCTTGAAACACAGGCAGACCGGCAAGTCCCAAACCAATGTAAATCAAGATACTTGTAAACCCAATAGCCCACCCGAACCAAATTGCGCTTCCTACGGCAAAAACGGTTGTCAATGCAAATGGCATGTTATACAGTGCATAATTCAATGCTTCTTGTCCGGTATCGCTTTGAATAATGGAATTGATGTCCAACACCAGGGGCCCAACTGTGGTTATTAAAATAATGCTTATCAGACATCCTATGAAAAAGGATAATGTTGGTTTGCTTTTGAAAGGAAGGTATTGCTGGAACATATCTATTTTTTCGGGAATGAATTATTGGAGAGATCAATATCTGCAACACCAAGATTGGCGTCGATTGTCACCTTTGTAATGGGTTCACTGGTTGTCAAATTCAGCGTGTATTTTTTATCGCACCACCGCCATGGCTTGGCAGTTCGCCAGTCTTCAGGTAAAACGCCTTTGTTCTTTACCCCTCGCATCAATTCAAATGGAATGTAGTAAACACATGATTTTCCGTTCTGAAACTGAATCGTTACCTCACATGGCATGGGCATGTCTCCAATTCGATCCAATACAATGCTTAGCTTTTGTTTGGTTTGTATGACCGTGTCTACTGCGTAATCAATGGTTTTTGTGGTTTTTACAAAATACTCATCATACCAATCCAAAACCAACCCACTTTCTTTCTCAGCAATGCGAATGAAGTCATCCGAAGTAGGATGCTTGAAGGACCAGGTGTTGAAATAAGAGAGCATAACATTCTTGAATACATCATCTCCTACAATGGTTCTCACTTGATGCAAATAAGTTTCTCCTTTGCTATACGCAGCAAGACTGTAGGCATAATTTGTTTTGAAATGGTCTGCGTGAGTGGTTAAAGGCTCCTCCATTCCTGACTGAGCGAGATTAACGTATCCACTCACACCGTCTTCATGATGCGGTTCGGCTGTTGTTGGAAAAAGTCTATTCATCACTTCAGTCGAAGCATAACTTGTGAAGCCTTCGTCCATCCATGCATAAAGGCTCTCATTGGTGCCCAATAAGCCTTGAAACCATGAGTGAGCTCCTTCATGAACACCAACACCAACCAAACTTGGTAATTTTCTATTTCCGGTAATCAGTGTTGCCATTGGATATTCCATTCCACCATCACCACCTTGAATAAAATTGTAAACCGGGTATGGATATTTTCCATAATTGCTGCTCAGTATCTCAAAAGCTTGTGTCAGCAGTTGAGTTGCTTGTTTCCACGTCTCTGCATAAGGTTGATTCCCTTGGAAATAAAATTTCAAAAGCGGTCCGTCTTTAACTTGACTGGTGATTACCTCATAATCAGGATCGGCAGCCCAAACCAAGTCATGAACGTTTTCAGCTTTAAATTTCCAAGTGTTGGTTCTGAATTTTTTCATTTCCTTTTCTACCACGCATTCATTTTCATTGAGTAATATTCCACCGCCTGCAACAACATAATTCGCGGGCAATGTAATTGATACTTGAAAATCGCCCCACACGCCATAAAATTCTCTCCCTACATATGGATTTGGATGCCAACCATCGGTGTCGAACTCACATAATTTCGGATACCATTGACTCATGCTATATTCAATACCCTCAGCATTGTTCCTTCCACTGCGTCTGATTTGAAGGGGTACTTGACCTGAAAAGTCAAATTCAATGGTGGCTTTTGCAGTAATACCTTTTTCTACTCTCACATGTAAAATAGTGCCCTGTTCCTCTGCTTCACATGGAATTCCATTGACACGTATGTTTGTGACATGCATGTGCCCTTCTTCAGCGGAATTCAATTTTGAAATTCGGTCACCCACGCGGCGATCAGGATCTTGAACGGTTCTCGAAAAAACATCCATTTCACTGTTGGGTTGAAAGGCGTTGTTATACAAGTGGAAGTACAATTCATACAACACCTCATTGCTGTTGTTCGTGTATTCAAGAACGGTTTTGCCCGTGAAGCTGTGTTTGTCCGTATTCAAAAGAATATTGATATTGTAATTGACACGTTGTTGCCAATAACCGTCTTTTGCCATGAGTTGTCCCCACAATAAAAGCGCCGTCAGGAGAAAAATGTATTTTTTCATAATTACCAAATTAATGCTTCGTCTTTTAACCAATGTCCTTGCAATTTTAATGATTGTTCCAGAATGTCTCGAACGCAACCTTCGCCACCGTTCTTATTTGAAATGTATACGCTAGCGGCTTTTACCTCTGGAGCAGCATCTGCCGGGCAACATGAAAGCGCAACACGTTGCAGTAAAGGAAGATCTGGAATGTCATCTCCCATGTAACAAACGTCATGGTCTTCAAATGACCATTTTGCTTTGAGCTTTTCGTATACCTCTTTTTTATTCGCAGAACCCAAATTCACTTCGGTTACACCTAACTTTTCAAATCGTATGCGAACAGCTTCTGATGTTCCTCCTGAAATAACTGCAATTTGATATCCGCATTTAACGGCCAATTGAACGGCATATCCATCCCTAACATTGGCAGTTCGCATTTGCTCTCCGTCTGTAGTTAGCCAAACCGTATTGTCGGTGAAAACTCCATCGACATCGAAAATGTAAATTTTTATTTTGCCTAGCAGTTCTTTATAGTTCATTTGAATTGTTGTAAGTGTCTTGTATTTGCCTAGAGATGAGCGTATATAAATCTTGCAGTTCTGGGTGATGCTGGAGTAAGAATTGATGCAGTTGCATGGTATTCTCATCCTTACGTTTCGCTGGACCCGTTTGAATGCTGCTCGCAGAATTTGATTCCAACAATTCAATGTGTGCTTTCAACATGGGGAGGAGTAAATTTTCAGACAAGCCAGCACGCTTCAAAAGATTTTGTGAAATGGATTGCATGTAATTTGAAAAATTATTGCTGAAAACGGCCGCCAAGTGCGCCATTTGACGTTGTTCAGTAGTAGCAAGCATCCATTCACCCCAAACGGGTTTCAATACGGCTTCCAGGTAGGTCTGCATTTCTGGCGTAGATGATTCAAATAAAATTGGAATCTTCTTGTAGTCAATGGTTGTTCCTTGTGTAAGCGTTTGGCAAGGCCAACAAACTGCTCTATTCGTTTGCTTCAAAGACGTCAACGAGGTTGCACCTGAAAAGTGAACTGCAAATACTTCTTCAGGTAGTTGTGCACTTACCAGAGCAATTTGATTATCAGGCACAGCGAGTAAAACCATATGGAATCTGCCATTCACTAGGTCATTCATATCCGTGGTAGAAAGCCACGGACTACTTGGGTTCCGTTCGGTGACCAAATGCAAGTCTATTCTAGATCCCGCATTGCGTATGGCGTGACTCAAGTGCCACGCAAGATTTCCATTACCAATAAGTGCAATTCGCATACGTGTGCGAAGATACACCGAAGAAGCATACCTTTGTAGTTATGCAATTATCGGTTTTATTAGATACGCCAACACGTTGGAAAGAGTATGAGCTCTTAGATTGTGGAGATTTTGAAAAGCTTGAGCGCTTCGGGGAATTCGTAACCATTCGCCCTGAACCCCAAGCGGTTTGGCCAAAGAAATGGTCAGATCAAGATTGGAAAACGCAAGCGCATGTTCGATTCGTTCAAAAAGGAAGCAACAGCGGCGAATGGCAAAAACTGAAGAAAATGCCCGATCAATGGAAGATCAAATATCAACTTCCAAACAATGCCAATATGACCATGAGATTGGGCATGACTTCATTCAAGCATGTTGGAATTTTTCCAGAACAAGCCGCGAATTGGGATTTTAGTGTAAATGTTCTGGGTAAAATGAAAACGCCCAAGCCTAAAGTGCTTAATCTGTTTGCATACACTGGCGGAGCCTCAGTAGCATGTGCATTGGAACGAGCCGATGTGACTCATGTTGATAGCATTAAGCAGGTTGTGACCTGGGCAAATGAAAACGCGCGGCTTTCGGGAAATGTAAACGTGCGTTGGATGGTAGAAGATGCTTTGAAGTTTGTTCAACGGGAAGTGAGAAGAGG
>JBJTWB010000128.1:0-3474 GCA_046081505.1 Bacteroidota bacterium
TATTCATTTCGCAAAGGTCGTTAATCTTTATCTTTGAACTTTAACCCGAACCATGAAAAACCTTATTTTATTTTCACTCTTCTCAATTTTGGCCATACAAAATGGCTTTTCACAATGCGCCGCAGGTGAATCTGCTGTAACATTTATCATGCATACTGATACTTGGGCATATGAGAATTATTGGCAATTGAATTTGACTGGAACCGGCTGCAATGCAGCACCTCTCGCCGAAGGAGCAAACCTCAATGTTGGATGCAGCGGCACGGAATCTACGAATAGTGCGAACGGCTATGATAACAATGCTACCTATACTGAGGGGCTATTTTGTTTAACTGTTGGAACGAGCTACGAACTCATTTTCGTAGACTCTTATGGAGACGGTGGACTTGTTATTGAGGTATTTGAAGATGGGGCGCTAACACATGTCTACACCGGTTCAGGATCTGGTAACACCTGGAACTTCACTATTGGACAATCGAATATTCCAACTTACGACCAACCCTGTACTGCGCAAGAAATCATTGCCGACGGACCTTCTTTCACCTTCAACAACACAAATGCCATTGCGGCATTCGGGGAGCTGGCTCCAGCTGGTGTTGATTGCCAAGCATTTGGTTTTTGGTGCGAAGGAAATTCCACAAACAGTGTTTGGGCATCCTTTATACCTACCACCAATTCAACAAGTTTTGAGGTGACTACATGCAATCCAGGAACTGATACTGATACACAAATTGCCGTTTGGCGCGTGAGTGATTGTTCAGATTTTTCTACGTTCGAATTAATAGCCACCAATGATGATATGATTGGTGGGTGTTCTGCCGGAGATTATTATGCAAGTACAACCTTTACCTCTTGTTTAGAAATTGGTCAATTGTACCTGATTCAAATTGACGGTTGGGAAGGTGCAGTAGGCGATATAGAACTGTCTGTGCACACCTATCAAAGCTCAAATGAAATACTTGCATTGGTAAATAGCGTTACTTGTCCGTTAGAAAAGGGAGATGTCGCAGATGGCAGTATCTATCCATACATTGTGGGTGCAGGAATTAATTTCACAGCATCATGGACAAGCAACAATGGATTTACATCTTCTGATTTGAACATTGAAAATATTGAACCAGGAATCTATACATTAACAGCCACCACGGCATGTGGCACCATACTTAATTCTGAATATACAATCAACATTCCAGAGCCTTGGCTCATCAGTACCTCTGTTACCAATCCCAATTGTGGTTTTTCCGATGGACAAATTTTGGTAAACGTGACAGGTGCCACCGCTCCATATGAATTCAACTGGACATCGGCCTCAGGAACCCCTCTTTCCAATACGAATCCAATTACTGACCTTTCTGTTGGCGCTTACAACATGATCATTACAGATGATCAAGGATGCACTTTTGATTACAACTTCAATATTACAGATTGCGTTTCTATTTCAGAATTGGACGCTTCTCAAGGCGTTGCTCTTTATCCCAACCCTTCAAATGGAAAATTCAATTTAGAATTGTCATTGAATACAACGGCCATTACCAGCATTTACGACTTATCTGGAAAAGAAGTTCACACCCAAATCATATTACCGTTGCAACAAAACACCTACTTTGATACGGAACTGGGCAATGGCATTTACCTCATGGTTATTCGTATAAACGAAGAAGAAACCATGAGCTTGCCGTTTGAAATTAGAAGGTAATTGCCTCTAACCTTTTTTTCAAATCCTGGAACTGCTCGTTTGTAATATCGCGGTGAAATACAAAGCGAATCCATTCATTACCGAAAGGGAAACACAAAATTCCATTCGCTTTGAGCAATTCTACGACGGGTGAAGATTCACCGCCCTTGGGTTTCCAAATTAATATATTGGTCTCTGCGGGCATGGTCACTTGTGCAAGTTTTAAATGAAGTAACAATTGTTCTATTTCTTTTGCTCTTTGATGATCTTCAGCAAGTCTAAGACGCTCAACCTGTAAAGCATAAATTCCGGCTGCGGCTATCATGCCTGCTTGACGCATACCGCCCCCTAAGCTTTTCCTTCGACGCCTTGCTTTCTCAATAAATGCTTTCGAACCAAGCAATAAACTTCCAACTGGTGCGCCCAGTCCCTTGCTTAAACAGATACTTATGGAATCGAAATATGAACCATATTCCTTTGCTGACACTCCCGATTCAATTAAAGCGTTGAACAAGCGTGCACCATCGCAATGAAACGCGAGTCCATTTTGTTTGCACACCTGAGCCAATTTCGAAATTTCTTGAATATCCCAAATGGCACCTCCACCTTTATTCATGGTATCTTCAATGCAAACCAATCGAGTCAATGGCAAATGAATATCATGCTTATTGTTGATATTATGCCGCACATCTTCTGCGGTAAATCTACCTCTATCCCCAGGGATAAGTCTCACAGAAACCCCACTATTTAGAGCAATCCCGCCACCCTCATAAACGTAGATGTGCGCCATATTGCTGCATATCAATTCATCGCCTGGGGTGCAGTGTACTCCTATAGCAATTTGATTGGTTTGAGTTCCACTTGAACAAAATAAAGCATCTTCCATTCCAAAGAGGTCTGCAGCCAATTGTTGCAGTTCATTCACTGTTGGATCTTCTTGGAAGACATCGTCGCCCAATTCAGCGGCGAACATGCGCTCTTTCATTGCCGCAGATGGTTTTGTAACCGTATCGCTTCGTAAATCAATTATATTCGCCATAACATGGAAGGTTCTTTCGCACGCAAAGGTATTACACTACTCCTATTTGTTGTGACTTGTTGCGTAAGCAATACTGTTCTAGGGCAAAAAACTGGTTGGGTTTATTTCAGTGATAAAGAGCATACAAACTGGAATCCAGAAGATTTTTTCACTCAAGAGGCTCTGTTGCGTAGAGGTAGACTTGGCATACAATTCAATATGGATGACCAACCTGTATCTGCCAAATACATTGAAGATGTAGAACTTTATGCCGACAGTGTTCATGGGTCAAGTAAATGGCTCAACGGTGCCGTGATAACCTGCAGCAGTATAAATTGGACTCGCATTTCAAAACTATCTTTCGTTTCAAAAATTGACACTTTATCATACGTTTCAAATGCAATGCATTTATGCGCAATTGATTTGAAAAAAGATTCGCTGTCTACTGATCAAATAACATCTATTGGACAGAGTGTTGAGAATATGGAAGGTTCCATTTTTCAAAACAACAACATTACTGGTCGCAACGTCATTGTTGCCATTCTAGACGCCGGTTTCAAAGGAGTAAATACGGGTGACGCATTTGAACATATTCGAAATGAAAATAGAATCATTGCTACTAAAGATTTCATTCATCCCCGATCTAAATCTATTTATTCTTTTTCTACTCATGGCTCTCGCGTTCTTTCTTGTATTGCGGGTAAAATGGACAGTGTTTCCTTTGGGTTGGGAACAGGTGCTAAATTTATTTTAGCGCGCGTTACTCCGCAGTTAGGTGCGC
>JBJTWB010000129.1:0-3875 GCA_046081505.1 Bacteroidota bacterium
GTAAAAGGAAAAATCATACAACGCAAGTTTGGAGAGAATCAAGATGTTCGTACAGAATTTCAAATCGTGAGTATTGATTTACTCTCAGAACTTAAAGAGAAATTTGGGAAATACTACACTTTAGGTATCGAAGCTGAATTCGTTACTCAAGAGACTCTAGATCAACTTGATTCCATTCTTGTGAAGAACTCTGGGCATGCTCAAATTCGGTTCGAGTTGCGCATGGGTGAAGATCGAATTGTATTGCCTTCTTTAGAAAAAGTAAAGGTGGAAATAACACCTGAAATACAGCAACAATTAGAGGCCATACCCGGTGTATATCAGCTTCAGCTTACATCACGTTAAGGATGTAATACTATCTTTTGTGTATAGTTTTTTTCCGCAACTTTAAATTGCAAGAAATACATGCCTTGTTCAGATGGTAATGGAATTTGATTTCGATTTTGCCAATTACCCAAACATCTTCCCGACAAATCAAAAAGACGAACAAGACTTGGGGAATCAACACTGCATGTCCAATTCGCCATTTCCTCTTGAATGAGCCACTGCATCTCTGAATCCCTATTGATTGGGTCTATTCCCACATAGAAACAATTGCTAGCAACAGCAGTAATGTCTTGGTTGTTCAGATTCGAACTTGGATTGAAATAAAGCACAGCCTGATTCTGTTGGTTCAAAGCAAAACCGTTTGAACTTCCCACTACAACAACTGAATCATTAACCACTTGTACATCTCCGACTAAATCTGACTTTGCACTACCCACTGTACCACCATTGATGAATTGACATGAGGCATTCGTTCTGTGCAGAATCCAATCAACCATTCCCAAACCAAGTGAGGTTGACTCTCCTACCAACGTGTATCCCTCTTGAGTCACTCCAGCTCGGGTGTACCAAGCATTGTAATCATAATTGAATGCTTGTTCAAGTGATACACTTGTGTCGAAGTTAAAAACACACGTGTACGGATTTCGGAACACGCCATTCGGGTGCTCACCAACAACAGTTACACCGAAGACGTTCACTACCAATCCATGCACAATTGCAGTTGTTTCTGGTGAAATAAAAATACCGCTTAAAGTCCCATCAAGTTCAAATTGATGAACAACAGGTTGACTTCCGTTTGCACCGTCTTCTTGAAATGCAACATACAGTTTATTCTGATAAATTTTCAATTCAGCCGGCAATATTGACGTTGATAAAGGCATAGACCAGAGGGTGTTCCCGAGATCATCAACCGCTTTTAATTGAAAGAGATGATCGCCATTTGCTTCATAGGACTCCTCTATGACATACACTTGATTTGCATCATCAACCACCATGTGATGCAGACGATTCCAAATTGCATCTCCCCATCTTAGCTCACTCACAACGTTTCCATTCGGAGCAATTCGAACTAAATAATTTTCATATCCTAGACTTGGATTATCAACCGAATAACCACAAATGACAATTTCTCCATTCGAACGTTGAACAGCATCTGTTTCAATTTCCACTCCTTCAGCTCCAACATTAAGTGACCATAGACAATTGAAGTCATTGTCTGTTTTAACCACATACACATCTGTTTGAGAACCAATTTCACCGCCTGTGGTTCCAGCCATACACCAACCGTGGTCGGAAGTGCGAATTACCGAATTGAATGAATCATTTGCTCCAGATCCAAAAACCAAAAACTGGTTCTGCCCAAAGCTGTTTTGGAAGGATAGTGCAAAGAAAAAAAAGAGCGCCTTTTTCATTCGAATGATTACTTATAAACGACTTGACGAATGGCTAATAATTGTTCGAGCAGTGGTCTCAAATGATCCAATTGTAGCATGTTTGCTCCATCACTGAGGGCTACAGCAGGATTGGGGTGAGTTTCTATGAATAACCCATCTGCACCAACAGCTACAGCCGCTTTGGCAATTGTACCAATCATTTCAGGTCTGCCACCTGTAACTCCTGAAACTTGATTTGGTTGTTGCAAACTATGTGTACAATCCATTATTGTAGGTGCGTACTGCTGCATGGTTGGAATACCTCTGTAATCTACAATCAAATCTTGATATCCGAACATGGTGCCTCTGTCAGTGAGCCAAACATTATTATTCCCCTTCGACTTTACCTTTTCAACTGCGTGCTTCATAGACTCTGCAGCTAGAAATTGTCCCTTTTTTATGTTTACTACCTTACCTGTTTCAGCAGCAGCTAAGAGTAAATCTGTTTGTCTGCATAAGAAGGCCGGTATTTGCAATACGTCTACAAACTCCGCGGCCATTGCTGCTTCTTCGGCAGCGTGAATATCCGTTACCGTTGGCACATTAAATTCCTTTCCTACCTTGGCAATTAACTCCAATGCTTGCAAGTCTCCAAGTCCACTGAATGAATCTAACTTGGATCGATTCGCTTTTCTGTAAGAAGCTTTGAAAATGTATGGAATACCTAGCTCTTTTGAAAGTTCATGAACCCTACCTGCAACTTCCATCACCAGTTGTTCACCCTCCACTACGCATGGTCCTGCAAGTAAGACCAGTGATGGGGTTTGAGCCATTTTATAAATTGCCGCACTTTCCATTTTATTTCTTTTGATTGAATATGTAATTGAGTTGAATGCTTGCCGACAAGGATTTTGAGTTTTCGCTCAAAAACCCAATCATATGATTTGTTTGCAAACTCACAAACATTGCTTTTTTTATTTTGAATGAACAACCAATTCCCCACTTGCTTTTTGTAAATCCACCTCTAGCGTAGTCTGATGAAATTTGTACAAAATCATTGGGAGTCCAAATCAGACCTACCAATAGCAACGGATTAACTGGTGCGGGAAAGAATTCCATTTGCATGCGCAATTTCCATTTCGGTAAAAATGAATAAATACTTCGAACGTAGATTGAACCTCGGGTCGGGCGCCAATAGCTCACACTTGTTTTATTTACCTGAATGGAATCTTGGACTGTCCCTAAATTCAGTGCTCCATTTTCATTCAAAACCGAATTCAAATCAAGTCCTGTCCACACATAAGTAGAATCAAAAACAGTTACATTACTATTCCATTTCACCCATCCTAAATTTCGAATACCAATGGAACTCCAAATTTCTTTTCCAACAATTCCAGGAGATGCACAATAGTTATATTCTCCGTCGAAAACGATTCCAATTCCGTTGCTCGTTTTCCGATTGGGTTGGGTATGCCAATACTGCCCACTGTATGACAATTCTGTTGTATCTGCACTTGCCGATGTATAAAAAAATGCGGGGTATCCCATTCGCAATTGATTATGGAAAAGGCCATTCACAAGTGATACTGAAAAAAAACTAAGCGTTCGCTTATCGAAAATTCCACCTCCAATAAATTGGTAACCGAGTGCCTCAGCTTGAATGGTATTTAAGGCCACGGTATCTCCAACCAAATCACTATTGCCCAGAGATAACAATTGAAATGCGTCCTTGCCTATTGTTCCACTCATCCAATAGCGTGTACCGGCCTGAATCATCAAACCCAATTTCTTCGTGTTAAAAAGGCTATCCTTTCCACCGAAATAACGAACATGCGCTAACGCTTCGCCACCTGCTAATCCCAACAAATCAATGCTGTTCAGCGACTGATATCGATCTTCGTATGTTACAGTTCCACCAATTACAAAAGGTTGAATGAGTTGTTTGTGCAAAAAATTACTTCCCAACTCTGCTTGACCTTGAACAGAGAGTATGCCATTGCAGCTCATGCCAGATGTATCAGCAGTGCTGAGAACATGGTACGAAAGCTGAGCATGTACCATGGAAAGCAATAATGAAAGAAAAAATGATAAAATTAATTTCACTCGATTTCAGCATTTAATAAAACATCTGCCTGTATTTTCACTTTCAGCTTTTGGCCTTGCAACAATTGCACA
>JBJTWB010000130.1:0-3545 GCA_046081505.1 Bacteroidota bacterium
TGTGAAAAGGCTTGCACACCGCAAAGCAGCATGAAAAATAAGAGTACTTTGTTCATTCAATTTAACTAACTGCGTATGAAACAAGTTAGTGGGCCATATGTTTAATGAATCAATTATAGTTTTGGGAATACACCATCATGCATGAATGCAAACCCGGTGTATTCCCAAAACTATAATTGGTTCGTTAAACATATGGTCCACTAGCTTGTTTCATACGCAGTTAGTTAAATTGAATGAATAAAATAGTTTTATTTCTCATGCTGCTCTGCGGTGTGCAAGCCTTTTCACAAAACGGAAGTGTTTCTGGAGTTGTAATCGACAAAAAAAATCAACAACCCATTTTTGGAGCTACCGTTCGTTTAGAGAACTCTCAATTCGGATGTATATCGAATGAAAAAGGAGAGTTTCTAATTACAAAAATTACTCCTGGAAGCTACAATATCAAAACAGAGATGATCGGATATGTCTCTGTAACCCTTTTCAATGTTGTTATTACCAACGGAAATGCAAATACATTCACTATTGATCTTGCTGAAACAACAAATGAACAGGGAGTAATCAACATTCAATCTTTCAATTACGGAAAAGAATTGGAATCTCCTCTGTCAGTGCAAAGCTTGTCTGCTGAAGAAATTAAAAGTAACCCAGGCGGAAATTTCGATATTTCCAAAGTCATTCAAGCGCTTCCTGGAGTAGGCGGACTGTCGGGAGCAGGAGAGCGAAATGATCTTATCATTCGAGGTGGTGCTCCGAGTGAAAACGTGTATTACCTTGACGGCATTGAGGTTCCTCAAATCAATCACTTCAGCACGCAGGGTTCCTCTGGGGGACCACAAGGTATCATTAATGTAAGCTTTATTGAAACAGCGACTTTGAGTTCAAGTAGCTTCAATGCAAAGTATGACAATGCCTTGTCCTCCGTGCTGCAATTCAAACAACGCAATGGAAACGCCACTCGTATGCAGGGAAACTGGAGGCTTTCAAGTACTGAACTTGCAGGAACATTGGAGGGTCCAATTGGTAAAAAAACTACTTTTCTTGCAAGTGCAAGACGAAGCTATCTCCAATACTTTTTTCAATTGATTGACCTACCTATTCGACCAAACTATTGGGATTTTCAATACAAAGTCAACACCAAAATCAATGAGAAAAATACCATTACAGCTATAGGTCTTGGTGCAATCGATGAGTTTTATTTTGCTGTACCAAAAAATTCTGACCCCACGAAAGAATATATCATTCGTTCCAACCCTAACATTAACCAATGGAATTACACCATGGGTTTCACCTGGAAAAAAACGTTAGAAAACGGATTCTCCAATTTGAGTTTAAGTCGAAATATGTTCAACAATCGATTGGACCGCTTTGAAGATGCGCAAGAAGGAAACGAAGAAAAAAGAACGTTTAAAAGTGAAAGCCAAGAAATTGAAAATAAACTTCGATATGAAATCAATCAATTCTATGGAAATTGGAAATTCGTTTATGGCGCTTCATTTCAATATGTCAAATACAACAACGCATTCTTTGCAAGAATAGCCCCTTTATACCAAGACCCCAACACCGGAGCCACTATACCAGCGGTGTCCATTGCATTCAACACATCAATTGATTTTATCAAAGGCGGTGCATTTGTATCAATGAATCGACTTTTATGGAATGATAGACTTTCATTAACCGCCGGACTGCGTACGGATATGAATTCATTCACAACGAATGGCACAGATCCGCTACAAGCCATGAGTCCGAGAGCAAGTGCGTCTTTCGCTATCAATTCAAAATGGAATCTAAATGTTGCAACTGGCAGATACGCTAAGCTGCCGTCTTATACCATTTTAGGTTACAAAGAAGACGGTATTTCCACCAATAAAAATAGTCCTTACATCTTGTGTGATCACCTTGCACTGGGAACAGAATATTTACCCTCCAACTCAGTACGTGTTACGGCCGAAGGATTTTATAAATCGTATAACAACTATCCTGTTTCAGTTCGGAATGGCATCTCACTTGCTAACGAAGGAAGTGCCTACGGTGCTATTGGAAACGAAGACGTAGAAAATAAAGGAACAGGGCGTGCTTACGGATTTGAATTGTTCTTCCAAAAGAAATTTACAACCTCCTATTACCTTACTGCTTCATACACATTCTTTAAAAGTGAATTCACTGGTGATGATGGCGTCTATGCTCCATCGGCCTGGGACAATAGACATCTTCTTTCATTAATCTTCGGTAAAAAATTCAAAAGAGGATATGAATTGGGAATTAAATACAGATTCGCCGGTGGCGCCCCTTACACGCCCTATGATTTAGCAGCATCACAATTAAGTTATTTAACCCTAGGAACCGGAGTACTCGACTACAATCAAATCAACTCGCAACGACTCCCGTTTTTCAATCAATTGGATATTCGAATCGACAAGAAAATAAATTTTAAAAAATCTACACTCGACGTTTTCTTGGATATTCAAAATGTTACCAACGCGAAAAGTTACAGCCCTGATATTTACACCTTTGAGCGAAATGCAGAGAATACGGGATATTCAACAACAGATGGACAACCCATACAAACCAATGGTAGCAATGCGGTTCCAATCTTTTTGGAAAATCTCAACGGCAGTTTAATCCCTGCTTTTGGAATTATTTTCGAATTTTAACCTCGAACAAAAAGCCATTTTACGCCTTTTCCTATTCCAACAAAAACATAGCCCAACACACCTAATTTGGGCTTCTCATACACATTCACGGTAATGGTGGAATACCGAACGTCATGTTCCATTTTCTTCAATTGTCCTCGCAACTGATCAATCTCTGTATTCAATCTTTCCAGTTCCTTTTCAACTTTCAAAGCCGCTTCAACGTTCTCTGCCTTGGCAAGCAATTCCAAGTACCTTGTGCGAGCCTTTTCTGCATTATCAAGTCGAATTTGAACATCGGCATATTCATCAGAAACATCGCGTGTTGAGATGTTTTTACTGTCGACTTTTCCCTCTTTCATAATGGTTTCCAAAACACCATTCATCTGCTTCGTATCAATTCGAATTACAATTTTATAATTGCTCTTACTCACCACATATCCATCCTCTTTTGTAGCAAGTTTTTCTATCCGCGACATTGTAGAATCTTGGTTTCGAACCGTCAATGAAACACTTGCATTATATACCAACATTTCTTTATTAAACCGAGGTGAAATTTCAGAACTCGAAATTTTTGATTTTCCTTCATACCCTAGGATATCTCTCTCTCCCATTAAGCCTGCGGTAACCACTACTTCCTCGTTCATTTCCATATTGGTATACTCATAGTCATAATCTCCACCATCATAAGCTGCAGAAGTGTGCTTCGTAGTGCACGAGACCATGGAGGTCATAAAGACAAGTAAGATTGCCGAAGTTGTGATTGAAAAACGAATCATGTTTGTTAGTTTTGTGAAGTTGAAAAACGACGAATGAAAGATTTATTGCATAAATACGAAGAAAAACGACCAGAGGTTGTTTTCGAATGGAAAGATCCTTTTACTGAGGCAGAAGGGTGGGTAGTAATCAACTCGC
>JBJTWB010000131.1:0-11163 GCA_046081505.1 Bacteroidota bacterium
GCTCCAATTGAAGTAATAATTGAAATAACGCCGAGTAATAAAGCTTGTCTTTTCTGTTGTTCCTCTTGAATATTTGCCGCCAAACTTACCAATCGTTTTTCAAAACTTTTTATCTCATCTTCAACACCCAAGGCTGATCGCATTTTTGAGTAGATTAAGTTCGGGAGAAAATCAAATGAAATGTGACTGAAGTTGTAATTATTCATAAAATCCTCAAACATCATCTTATACTTAACTGGATCTTCTTTGAATTTCGTATTAAACCTGAATACATTGTATTTCATGTATAAGTTGAAGAGGTAAATGGAAAAGTACTGTCTAGTAAAGGTCGCCAATTTCATTCCATCCAATTGTCCATTCCTGGTTAAAATATCTTGACCAATTGCGGTATAAGAATCTAGTAAAGCCAATGCAGACCAGTTATTGAAGGCACTCACTCTATTCTGCATTATTTCAAAATAATATTCTCTCGAAGGTGCAAAATATCCAAAGTCAGACAGACTTCCTAAAAGCGAGCCTGTACCTAACTCATAAAGCAATTCGTCGCGTTGAAATGATGATGAAGCTGTATCTTCTACGACATCAAAAACCGAAAAAATCTTAAACTTCGAACCACTATAATCATCGGATTCAACATGCATTTCCGGTGTTGATCTCAACGCAACACCATTTAAAATAAATTTAGAAACCCACTGATGCAATTGAATATTTTCGTTCACAACAACTGAAGAGAACATTTTGAGACAAAACAGCAAATCTGAGACTAAATTAAAATTCCACTTGTGGGGCTCCAGCGTTAATGAAAAAACACCAATATGACCAGCGAATAGATGAATCTCTGCTTCCTTCACTACAGCCCCAATGTTTTCTATGCCTTTTTTAAAATTCAAGTCCATTTGAATCTCCTTCACATACGATTTGACAGCATCATCGCCATTTCTTGTTAGGAGCAACTCATTAAATTCCGTGTAATATTTATCTCTGTAGAATTGTTTCGTTGAGTCAACAAATTGCGGAGCTGATAGCGGGATATGGACATATCCATTTTTCAATAAACTCTTCTCAAAATTGCGATCGTAATTAAAAATTCCAATCACGCGAATTAATCCAGCTGTAATTTGTGGATAAATGATATTTTCTTTCTTCATGGTCATTCAATTTCATTTAAAAATGAAATTCGAAATTACGGAATTGAAGGAACTTATTTTCATCAAATTGCATTTCGTTCAGATATTGTAATTAATTTCCCAATATGCTTAGATTATTTATTTTTACAATCTCAATTTTATTTACTTTAACCATGAGTGCACAAACCCATTTGTACAAGGGACGATATACCAACAGCAGTGATATTCAATACACCTTTGATGGCAAACACCTGTATAGTGGTCGCTATACAAATAGTAGCGATATTCTCTATACTTTCGACGGTCAGCACATTTACAAGGGGAGGTATACCAACAGCAGTGATATATTATATACTTTCGATGGCAAGCATCTGTATGGCGGAAGATATACCAATAGCAGTGATATACTTTATACATTTGATGGTGAGCACATCTATAAAGGAAGGTACACAAACAGCAGTGATATCATTTACACCTTTGATGGAAAACACCTGTACTCAGGAAGATACACGAACAGCAGTGACATTATGACTACAGTAGACGGCCTTTTCCCACTTTGTTTCTACGTAATACTTTAATTCAAGTTATTCGAAATATCTCTCCATTTGATTCATCAAACTAGGTTTTGAAAATAGCAGCTCCATCATTTCGTTTTTATTGAGTTCGAGACCCTGTACTTTACGTTGCAAAAATCCGAGCATTTCCAAGCCACGCCTTAATATCTCCTCTTGTCCCCACTTTGGCTCTCTTGAAATAAAAATTTCATTGTATGATCCCGTTTCGAAGCGCTCCTGTTTTGACTTCCAGTTTCTATTCCCCAAAGATGAGTTCTTTCCATGCTTCAAAAGGGTTAAATTACCAAGGGAGTTAATCAGTACTTTTCTTGCTTGTTCTTGCTCATCTTCAACCAATTCTTCAGTAAACGCATCTACCTCTTTTCTCCAATGCTCCTGATATTGCTGGGGTATAACGTGTTCGATAGTTGTATCCATAAATTCCAAAATGGAAATTTTCTCATCAACCTCTTTAGCCTTTTTCATTAGCCAAACTTCATATTCAAAAAGAAAATACTTTAAACCTGACCACCTATGATATCCCTTCGCACCGCGCTCGTATGCAAATAACGAATTAAACGATTGAATTAACTTGGAATTCACAATAGGGGTATTTATAATTTCATTTTGTATTGCAACAATTGCATCAATGTCTATCTCCTTCGCATAAAGTTCTCTAGACCAATTGGCAAATGTTCTTTCATCCATTAACCATATGCCTGGAATTTTATTTCTAAATAAAATTTGTTCTATACGTGAAAGTACGGTTTGCACTTGCACCTCTTCCTGCTTGTAATTCAAGAATAAAACCGCAAGAAACATCTTCACTTCCTTCCTCGAATCTAACGTTAAAATTCGTCGAACCCACTGATTTTTTGAATGGTGAATTTCTGACCAAATAGGCGCCAACTGAGCAATTTTCACAACATATTCCTTTATCTTCAAATAGGAAATTGGAGGTTCTTTTCCACCTGTTTCATCTAAGTCGTATTTCTCAGGTTTGTTACAAAACATTTGAAAAACTTTAACTTCTGCCGTATTCTCTGAGAACGTGGATTCTGTTGGTCTTCGGTACAATGACAAATGAGCTGACAAAAATTCATCTTCCGGCAAAATAGCACTGCTGTTAATCGCTAGATGAGTATATATCTGTCCCCAACCATCATTTATAATTCCTCTGAGTTTCCTTTTGTCCTCAGTAGGAGTATCAAGTTTTTCAGTCAAATAAATCAACCGATTTTTCAATTTTTCCAACGTAGAGAGTGGTTTACCTCTATTATTCATTGTTTCGAATACAGCCTGAACATCCAAATCCTTTTCTATGAACCTCAAATCAAATTGCAATGCCGTTGTTAGTTTAACAAAGAGCACTTCGAGATCTGCAAAATCTAAGTTTTTCAATTTATTTTGGAAAAATTCTTTTGCAGAAAGTAAATTATTTTGGTAATGATTCAAATTCTGGGATGAGTGAATCACATTTTCGTCTTCGAATATGGCACTTAACAAAAAGGGTCTACTTTGATTCAGTTCTGAATAGTTGAACTTATAAACTCTGCTTTCTCCCGAGATATTCGATTCGTAAATAAAAGTTTCAATGAGTTTATCTCTCTTCTTTTCAGCATATCCCAATTCGGTTCGATTCAATAACTCAAAGAGAAGCACACAAATGGTAGTTAGTCTTTGCTGCCCATCTACCACATTGAAAAACGAAGAGTTCAACCATTGCTCTGCGTTTTCCGGATTTGATTTTTCAAGATATACAGTGCCGGTATAATGTTTTTTAAATTCACCGTTTTCGAATTGAATTTCATCAATATCATCCCATAATTCTACCCACTGTTTTTCCCCCCATGAATACCCGCGCTGGTAATCTGGTATTCGAAATACTCGCGTACTAAAAAGTTCTGTTAGATTAATTGCTGACATTAGAATTGATTTATTGAAAAAATAATACGAAAAGATACAAAAAACCCCAAGAGCTACTTGGGGTTTTTCTTGTGACACTGTAGGGATTCGAACCCCAAACCTTCTGATCCGTAGTCAGATGCTCTATCCAGTTGAGCTACAGTGCCATCCTCATAAATTGAGGGTGCAAATATAAGCAATTCTTTGAACTTGCGAACACCCTATTTATTTTTTGCTTTGAATAGCTTCAATTCGGAAAAATCGAAATCGGGATTATCCACAAAAACGCGCATTTCAACAACTTCACCCTCTCTATCCAAAATAAAATTCACCTTACCCGAAGGCAACATCATTTGCGTGGTCCATATTAAATCATATGATAGTATTGTTCCGTTGGGAAATAATGTCCCCTTAAACAAGGCCGTGGGTAAAAAGTCAATAACCAAACTACCTTCCACAACTTTCACCTCAACCCGCCCATACATCTCGCTTTCAAAGACACCCGACACGTCTTTCGTGCACGGAGTAAGCGCATGAATCACATCGGCTTCAATTGCATCGTCTTGTTTTGGCGCAAATTCGTTTAACCAATTCTTGGCATCTTTAACCCCCAAGAACAAATCTAAAAATTGAAAGGTCATGGCACTTGGAAGCGAATTGTTGCTATTTGTAAGCATTACAAACCCAAGATTCAATTCAGGAACGAGCACTGTTTTGGAAATCATACCGTCATAACCACCTCCATGATGTACAATTTTCTTCCCACCATATTCCATCAGTTCCCACCCCAATCCGTATCCATTCACATGTCGGGTAGGCATGTTTTCTCTTTGCCATGCTGAAACGGGCTTGAAAATATTGTATTCCCACATTTCAAATGATCTCTTCGAGTTCCAATATACTTTTTCATTCCAGGTGCCTTTATTCAATTGCAACATCATCCATTTCGCAAGGTCATCTACACATGAATTAATGCTTCCAGCAGGACCTATATTATCCCAATTCACATAGGGAATTGGCACATTCTTTCCATCTACAAAATTGTGTGGTGAAGCCAGGTCATCTCCCGATTTAAAATTGCGAATACTGGTATTCGAAGAATTCATGCCCAAGGGAAGGAAAAATTCCTTTTGCACAAATTCATCCCAAGAAATTCCGCTCACCTTTTGAACCAATTGACCCGCCGCTAAGAACGCAATGTTACTGTATCCGTATGCAGAGCGAAAGCCATACTTCGGTTCTAAAAACCTCCATCTGCGAAGAACTTCTTCCCTCGAATAGGTAGTTCCATACCAAATCAAATCGCCTCCAAATGTCTCATATCCTTGTCTATGCGAAAGCAAATCACGAACTGTTAAATGCGACGAGGCGTAAGCATCATACAATTTCAGTTCAGGCATGTAATCTGAAACTAAATCGTCCCATTTCAACAATCCCCGATCCACACAAATAGCCAAGGCGGCACTGGTAAATGCTTTTGAATTGCTTGCTATCGCGAACAAGGATTTGGAAGTTACGGGCTCTAACGTTTTGGCATCTCGAACACCAAATCCTTTCGATAGAATCACTTCGTTGTTGTATACCACAGCTACTGCAGCCCCCGGAACATGATACAAATCCAAACCCTGTTGAATGAGCTTCTCAAGTTTTGCCAATTCCGTTTTGAACGGTGTTACCGTATTTCCTTTTCCATTCACTGCCGCACCAAGACCATTACCTTGCTTAACCTGTGCAAAAACATAGCATGGAAATAAAAGAAATAAAAGGAGAGCTGTTTTTTTCATATCATTAAATGCGTTTATAAATGCGAATTTCATATTCCTTTCCACCTAACGTAATGAATGGAAAATCTGCTTTCACAGCTTGAATAAATTGAAAGTTGCTGTTCACCTCTAGGCTATCAGCAGGCAAATGCAATTCATTTGGACCATAATGCCCGTCCCAAATAACGAGATCTCCAGTTTTCGCCGATTTGTAATTGTACACCAATTCACCCTTCTCATTGAATGAGGTCATGGACTCTGAAACACTGCGATTATACGGATCACGTTCAAGAATAATATTCATATACGGATGTCCAATGTACACTTTGGCCTGAGTCAATTGCGGTTGCTGCTCCAATATTGCTAAGGCTTTCACATTGACTTGCTCTTCAACACCTAACGCGGGCAAAATTTGTATTTCTTGAAGTGGGAATAAGCGCATGGTAAATGGCGCAACAGCAATTAAAACCAAGAAAGCCGCATTCGCCCACCGCATTTCAGACCACCTCAGATTCTCCCAAGATTTTAGCGCCAAAAGTGAAACTGGAACTGCGATCACAAACATAACACGAACCAATCCCAAACTAGCCATAATGCCTTGCCACCACAAAACAGTATGTGCTAGAAAGTACGCCCAAGAGGTACCGAGAATAAGAAAAATCCACACTTGTTTTTGAAGTAACCATTGATGCGATTTAAACAGGTTGAAAACAGCGGGGAATTCGCGCAACGTTTGCCATAGCCAGAGCAAAAATCCAATTCCGAAAACTGGCACACCATACATGACAAAGTGATAAATTGGTCCGCTTCCATAACTGTCGTCATAGCTACTTCCCATGTATGGATTACTCTGAAATATCCAAAGTGGTTTTCCCGTTATTGCCCATCCAATAAAATTGAATACCACTGAACCAACCAATAAGTATGGCAAATACTTCATTCGTTTGGTTAACACATAAAATAAAATAACCACAGCTATAATGACAAATCCTTCGCTACGCGCGAAAGGCATGAAGCTAAGTAGAATGCTACCCCAAATGAATTTCTGATTTAAGGCCAGAAGAATGAATCCAATTAAAAAAAGTGCACATATCATTTCTGTCAAACCAGAAATAGCATTTCCCGCTACAATGGGAGTAAACAAAACCATGAAGGGAATCCAATGCGGACGTTTGAGTTCTAATTTTTTTGCAATTAAAAAAGCCAACCATGCGCCAATAAAAATAAGGGCCATATTTCCGAGTATGACCGCCTGAAATCCCAATTGAGCAAGAGGTGAAAATAAGATAGTAAAAATGGGTTTTCCCCACTGATCAAGGAGCAAATCTGGGTAGTTCCATGAATAACGGCTTATTTGGTAGTGTGTGAAACTGTCTGCTCCACCGTTAAATCCTTCAGCAAATAGAAAATTCAAGCCATACACTAAAACGGCAAGTAAAAAAACCAACCCCACAGGGCGCATTCCTTTCATCTGTTCAAAACTTTATTTGTTGTAAAAATAGGTATTCCAAGCGGTGTTAAAAACTTTCCTTTGTGAATCGGTCATGAGTGAAGATAGATTTGAGGTTCTCATTTTTTCTCTATGTATCTCGGCAACCAATTTCTTCTGACCCTATCCAACTTCCAGCACATCGCCGGACAAATCACCTTTCCATTTGTGAATAACACCATTATCTATGGTGAATCTGGAACCGGTAAAAGCGCACCCTTGCAGTGCATGCGCTTAATGGCCGCCAACTTTTTTGACTTTCCTGTTATCAAAAACTTGGAATGCATGGGGCCTCAGGCGAATTTCAAATCCATATTACACAACCCGAAAAAACCTTTGGGCATTACCTTCACTTTTTTTTCAGCTATTGGTCGAGTGAGTTGCGGATATCAGATTCAATCCCTACCCAACAGCTGTCACGGACATGTGTGTGGTTTTCATGTGAGCTATGAAGATCAACCGATATTCGTTCAGAGTAATACCAATGCTCAAATATTTCCGAGTGGCCTTGTGCGTTTACTTCAACATGCCCAAAGAAAAATTTCACAAGAACAGTTGGAAGGAAAAAACGCCGATAACAGTTCCTTGAATACCGAACTTCTGCAACCACTAACGGAATTGTTTGAAGGCGAAATGACGAACTTTCATTGGCATGGAACGGCAGTTGCGGAATCGCTTCCTGTTAAAGCAAAAACACGAAAACACGAAAGTCATGATCAGCATTTCATTCCCGATTTTTGGAATATTTTTCCGAACGGAGTGAACTTCGATGTGGCGGAAATGGGAAGTAAATTCCTTCATAATGCCTACTATTCCCTTTCAACCTATTTGAAATTCAACTCCTTCATACCCAAGATATATGACGAGCCGTTTACGGGTATCATTTTCCAAAACAGAATGAAAGACACGTTTCATTTTGACTATTTCATTAAACAACCGAAACGCATTCACGAGGTATTGGTAGAACTAAACATTCCTTATCCTCAAGTATTGCCGCTGCTTGATCACAACGGTGGTGATCTTGGATATCAGCTCATGTTTCAAACGGCGGATCACAAACTTTATCCCTTCACTCAGGCGGGGCCTAAAACGCAACGCGCCATTCATTTTCTATTTGCCCTCATGCAAGAGCTACAAGAAATGGAGAGTAGGGTTGACACACAAAAAACAACGTTTGTGTATTTGCAGCATGTGGAAGACCATTTAGAGCCTCCGGTGTTTCAAAAGTTGCTACTATATCTAGACACCCATTTCAAACATATTTATTGCTTGTGTGAAACTTCGAGTGAAGGCCATTTCCAAGCCTTCCTTGGTGCTGTAAGACAACGGAAAGACTTGGTGTTTAAGAGTTGGATTTTAACAACCGGAAAAGATGAATTTGGCTATTATGCCCGACGCACCACGTTTATGGCATCTGGTGAACCCGAAGATTTTTTCCCCACCAATCTCAAATTTTATTCGCACTGGAAATTCATGCTACAAGAATGGGTCGGAAATTTGAATTGATCATTTCCCCAAACCAAAAAATCCAGCAAAGTGCGATTGAAGATTCGTTATATTTTCCTGAAAGAAACTCAAATCGTTTGGTGAAACCGCATGAATCCTCTCACTTCGTTTAAATACTACCTGAGAGACATGGTATGGCTTGCTCTTCGCATCGAAACGCGCGCTGATATGTTTGTGCCATTCAATAGGAATCATGCGAATGTATCTTCCTAAAACCTCCTCTTCAAATTGAATTATTCGTGGCGAATTCATGTCAGAATTCCCTTCCCAAACATCACCAACTTGGGCCCAATTTCTTCCATCCAAACTAACCACCAGTTTGAATTTGGTCACCCATTGCGCCATGTTGTATCGCCCCATTAAAGTTACTTCGTGAATAGAAGATACTCCACCGAAATCTATCTGAATCCATTGGCCATCAGAATTTTTCTTTGCTGACCAATTTGCAACTCCTGAAGTAGCTCCCAACAAAGCCCAATTTGCTCCATGCTTGGCATTGTATTCTGAACTTGCCGAATAAATTGCATTTTCACAATTGGAATAAACAGCTTCTTGTTCTACTGTTTCTGATTCTAAAAGCAATTCCCAAGCGCCTGTGGATGCTTGCTCTTCCATTTTCAATAACTGGCTCGCAATTTCTGGAGACTTAACAAAATCCAATTGAACAAATCGAAACACCTCGCCCTGCGGACTGTATGCATAACCCCATTGCACCTGTTGTCTTTTTCCTTTAAACTGCTGAGAAACCAAATCCACAAACTGTAAATTAAAACAGGTATTCCTCTGTTTTTGAATTCGATTACTGAACATATTACCGCTTGCAACTTCCAATTCATTCAAAACAGATTCCATAACACTCACATGAGTATCATGATACTGAATAGGATACGTTATACCCAAAGGGAAACAATTTAGTTTATTCAATGACAATGAAAACTCACTAAATAAATTATGAATAAAGGACAACCACAACAGCGATAAATTGTGTAAATCTTGACTCACCATTCGCACAATCACTACTCCATCTCTTTTCCAAAATGAAACGTCATCTTGTATTGAAATGGCTTGAATTACAGCATTCATTTTCGTATGCCACGGATTCAAATCACCTTCAGATTTAAAACTAAATTCCGCTCTCCAATTGTTCGTATAAAAATCTTCCTCCACCATCATTCTCAACTTTATATTTCCGCCATCTTCTTGTGCTTCCAAAAAGTAATTCACAAAACCACGTTCTTCATTCAAATCTATTGTTCCGGGGTTCTTTAATTTCGCGGCTTCATTTCGAATGAGATTTAATGCATCTACACTTGAGGTTAAAAGTTCCTTAGCGGCATTCCATTCTTCCACACTCTTTTCCTCATGATTTGAATTCAACACCTCATACTCGGAAATAATATCTGGAATGGCCTTGTTGAATAAATTAAAGCTCACTTCAAAGGCGTTGGTCAACTCATACGGATTTTCAGTAATGGTATCTGATTCAAGTACAAATTGAATTTGCTCTAAGCCGTATTCTTCTTTTATAATCCAAGGGTATTTCTGAATCATTTCATGAAGCTGCCCCATCTCTGAACCGTTGTAGTTCCATAATTTCAATGTTGCATGATCCGCAATCTCTTGCTGATATTTTTCGAAAAAACGAGACAATACTTTTCTAGTAACTGCCCTTAACAGTCCATACTTCGAAACCGCCTTAATATCTTTCCAATCGGGAAGTAATCCAATAGCTATACTACCATCTTGGTAAACGGAAACATGCAATGCTATCACCGCTTTAGACAAAACATTTTTAGGATAAAAACACACCCAAACATAGCTGGTCATGTATCCTATTTGCCAATTGTTGACGTGAGAGTCCCACTCCAATCCTCCATCTATACTCAGCTGATTCAATTTAAACTGAACATATTCATGAACTTGTTTGAAGGCATTTCGATGCAAATTCTCTTTTGAGTTTGCATCTTCAGACCAATTCGAACCTATCTTATAATTACTTTCTCCTGAGACACTGTTTAACTTGTGAATACCCATGATCCACATGCGTGCGTTTAATAATCCGCCCAACTTACTTAATTCCTGAAATGAAAGGGATACCTGTTTGGATTTCCTTGCAGTTTTAGCATCCAAACCAAGAATAGCAATTCGCTCACTCACTACCTCTTCAAATTTCACACTATCTACACCGTATTGTTCTCCTGTTAATTTCAGAACAAATGCATTGAATGACTGATTCTTTAAAGCATCGTCAATGACTTCAATGAAGCGTTTGTCTACCTCGGGGAATGGGTCTTCAATTCCCATATCACCTGCTACTTCCAAAATTAATTTCTTTAACCCCTCCTCATCAAGGTCCAACTTCACTTTTCCTATGCTTTCAAAAAACCGAAATTCATCCAAACTAATTTGTTCATCATCCAATGCCAATTTAATCTGCTCTTTTAATTCATTGACACTGCCAATTTTTCTTTTCTCTTCCTCTTCCTTTTGAATCAGATGCATGGCCTGTTCGCTGACCATTAACAGCTTTCTCCAGTCAGATAAAAGCAAATGCTTTTCATCACTGAAAAGCACACGCGTACCGGGCTCAAATAAGGTTTCGGCTTCAACCGACTGCATGGTTTCACTATCCTCCGCGTCTAACATGAGTTGATTTCCTATGATATCAGCCACTCTGAAAAACTGATACCTCCACGTTTGTTGCAAACAGTCAATTACACTGAATAAAGCACTTTCTAAATATGGATTAATTGCATCGAAATAATCTTCATTATACGGCCAATCAATTTCAACACCCTTTATTTCTTGTTTTGGATGGG
>JBJTWB010000132.1:0-10758 GCA_046081505.1 Bacteroidota bacterium
AAAATTTTGATTTTTATCTGCTCGTGCAGTCAAACTTGCTACCAGTTTATTCTCCCAATATTTCTTTGAAGCTCCGGCATAAGCACCACCTTCAATATTCATAATTCTGTTCACGTCATCTTCAAATATGGTTCCATCAGAAAAAGGCTTATACATTCTTCCGTTGGCACCTACTCGAATCTCATAACCATTCTTCTCGAATTGCTTTTCACCGTGAATGTGAAATAGTTTTGACCGATCAAAAAATCGTGTTCCATTATCCACATCATTGTTCTTGCCATCGGTAATACGATTAAAGTTTTGATTAAAAATATCTGTTCCCGGTTGGAAAAATCCTATTCCATCCACGCTAGGAATGTTCGCATTACCCGTGTTTGTCCAACTCTGAACCAATTGATGATAATACAACAAACTATCATAATGATCTGTAAACCACTGCTGATATTGATCTTGAGTGGGTACAATATAAAAATTTGGTTCCTGTGGCCAGTTTGGATTTTGAACATATTGAGGATACCCCATATCCAACACCCTATTCTGAATAGAGTCTTTCCAATATTTCACATAAACGTTTGCCCAAAGCTCATTGCTTCTTGCCTCATCCAATAATTTTAACGACGTGAAATACGGATCATAACTTCGACCTGCATCTTCACCGGTTCCATAAATCCTGATGAAATAATCATTTTCTTTTTTTAATTCAATTCGGCCTTGATAAAAGAGAATATCTCTTAGACTAAATCTGTTGTCTCCTTGATACACGGTTGTCCCCTGTCCAACATTCGCTGCAAAAATGATTTCAGGGGAATTCTCCTTCAACTCTGGTTTTAACCGCCAATGCGCTACTGCATTTGCCTTTACATTTTTGGTGTTGTAGTCTACCACATCAGACTCGCGATATCCGTTTCGAAAGAATACACCCATACCTGGCTTACCATTCAAATCACCCGAAAAATCATTCGCTGGAAAATATTCATCGCCATAGATGTTCACTGCATTAAATCCGCCGGCATTCTGAACCCCATACTCACTGTTGTAAACGGGATTGTAATTATCAGCGGCCCAATCCAATGCACTAAAAGCAAAAACGTTAAATTTATAAGCTAGAAATGGCTCATCCATTTTATTTCGAAAAACATGTGCAAACCGAACCGATGGCTCAACTAGCTTTCGTTCCCCAATCCGAACTTGAGCCGTTAAGCCAGGAAAATCAAATGGATTTTTTGTTTCCATTTTAACAACCCCATTAAATGCCCCAGGACCAAAAAATGCACTACTCGCTCCTTGAATAATATCAACTCCAACTACATCCAAATCAGGCGCACCAAGAAAATTACCCAACGAAAAATTCAGGCCTGGTGACTGATTATCTACACCGTCAATTAGCTGCAAACTTCGAACAGGAGAGGTTGAATTGAATCCTCTTGTGTTAATTACACGAAATCCCAAACTAGCCGTTGTTAAATCAACGCCCTTAAGCGTTCCAAGACTCTCGTAAAAGTTTCCTGAAGCTGCATTTTTAATGGCCGTTAGGTCTAATCTTTCGACTGTAAGTGGATTCTGCTTTTGTTTTTCTGTTATTCGTGAATCAACAATGTCTATAATTGGACCTGTTGAAGCGAAATCCAATTCAATTTGAATAGGTTCATTCGAGATCTCGGCAATCAACAAAGTAAATTCAGAATATCCTACAGCTTTAATGCGAATTGTCGCAGGAACCTTGCCCACTTTCAAAGCAAAATCTCCATCAAAATCAGAAAGAACCCCATTTGAAGTTCCATCCTCCACAACTGCACAATAGCCAATCGGCTCCTTTGAACTTTTATCTTTTACTTTTCCTTTTATGACAAACTGACCGAAGACGGATTGACTCAATAATAGAACGAATAAAGCAAGTACGGTGCGTGTTTTCATACGATTGACAATTTACTTCAAAAAGAAATTGCTTTACGATATACCTCGAAAGTTTTCAATATACCAATGAAGAAAAAAGGTCATCTTCCGATGACCTTTCCTTTTTACTTTATTTTCTTTTTATGCTCCGCATGCCTCACAGCTATCTGGGTTGTCCAATGAACAGGCAATTGCTTCTTGATTCTTTTGTTCTGCTTCTACGGTGTTTATGGTCACCTCAGCAGCAGGTTTTTGCAATTGCTCCTTGTTCACAGTAAACTTAATGGCATCTGTTGCAGCCTTGGTGCGCAGGTAATACATTCCCGTCTTCAAACCTTTTTCCCAAGCGTAAAAATGCATTGACGTTAATTTACCATAATTCGCATTTTCCATGAAAACATTCAAACTTTGACTCTGACAAATGTATGCTCCTCGGTCAGCCGACATGTCTACTACCACGCGTTGAGAAAGTTCCCAAGCCGTTTTGTACAGTGCCTTTAAGTTATCTGGAATTTCGTCAATGTTTTGAACTGAACCATTGGCAGCCAAAAGTTTGTTTTTCAATGTATCATTCCAAATACCCAAATTCACAAGATCTTTCAATAGGTGTTTATTCACAACTATGAATTCACCTGCTAATGTTCTTCGTGAGTATATGTTCGTAGTGTATGGTTCAAAACACTCATTGTTACCCAAAATTTGAGCAGTACTCGCTGTTGGCATTGGGGCCATGAGTAAACTGTTTCTCATTCCGTATTTCATGATTTCTTCCTTCAACACATTCCACTCCCATCTGTCTGTTGGTGCAACATTCCACATATCAAATTGCAGAATTCCCTTTGATGCCGGTGAACCTTGGAAGGTTTCATATGCACCGTCTCTACGAGCTAAATCTTTCGAAGCTGTACATGCCGCATAATAGATGGTTTCGAAAACTTCACGATTCAATTTTTTCGCTTCATCGCTATCAAATGGGAAACGCATCAAAATAAAGGCATCAGCCAATCCTTGTACACCAATTCCAATTGGACGGTGACGCATGTTGGAATTTCTAGTTTCAGGAACCGGATAGTAATTCTGATCAATTACTTTATTCAGGTTAACTGTTAACTGGTAGGAAACCTCGAACAATTTGTTATGATCAAACTCTCCATCTTTAACAAATTTGGGTAAAGCAATTGAACCTAAATTACAAACAGCAATTTCATCTGGAGAAGTGTATTCAATAATTTCGGTGCACAAATTTGAACTCTTTATTGTGCCTAAGTTTTGCTGATTGCTTTTTCTATTGGCAGCATCTTTATACAACATGTATGGATTGCCCGTCTCAATTTGTGATTCCAAAATCTTATACCATAAGTCTTGAGCATTGATAGTTTCTCTTCCTTTTCCTTCAGACTCATATTTTGTATACAAAGCCTCAAATTCTTCACCCCAACAATCTGAAAGACCGGGACACTCATTTGGACACATCAATGTCCACTTACCATTCTCTTTCACACGCTTCATGAAAAGATCTGGTATCCATAAGGCATAAAATAAATCTCTAGCACGAACCTCTTCCTTTCCGTGATTTTTTCTTAAATCTAAAAATTCGAAAACGTCAGCATGCCATGGCTCGAGATAAATAGCAAAAGATCCTTTTCTTTTTCCGCCCCCCTGATCTACATATCTTGCGGTATCATTAAAAACACGAAGCATTGGAACAATTCCGTTACTCGTTCCATTTGTTCCACGTATGTATGAACCCTTTGCGCGCACATTGTGAATACTTAATCCTATACCACCTGCACTCTGAGAAATCAATGCGGTTTGCTTGAGTGTATCATAAATCCCAGGAATACTATCATCCTTCATTTGTAATAAGAAGCATGAACTCATCTGAGGCTTCGGTGTTCCTGCATTGAATAACGTTGGTGTAGCATGTGTAAACCAACCTTCGCTAATCATGTTGTAGGTTTTAATTACTTCATCCATGTCGGTCTTGTGAATTCCAACAGCAACACGCATGAACAGGTGCTGTGGACGCTCTACAACCTGACCTTTCAATTTCAATAAGTATGAACGCTCAAGTGTTTTGAATCCGAAATAATCAAATTGAAAATCGCGATCATAAATGATTGCACTATCCAATTCGGGAGCATTCGTCATTACAATTTCGAAAACATCTTCCGCAATTAAACCAGCATTTTTTCCAGTCTTTGGATCAATGTATTCATACAAATCCTTGATGGTTTGCGAAAACGACTTCTTGGTATTCTTATGCAAATTGCTTACTGCAATGCGAGAAGCTAACAAGGCATAATCAGGGTGTGTAATGGTATTGGTAGCTGCAATCTCTGCAGCCAATGTATCCAATTGACTGGTAGTCACCCCATCAAAAACTCCCTCAATCACCTTCATGGCAATCTTTGTTGAGTCTACAATGGGGTTCAACCCGTAACACAACTTGGCAATTCTTGCTGTGATTTTATCAAATTTTACCGATTCTTGACGGCCATCTCTTTTAACTACGAACATGATGCTAAAACTTTAATATGATCAATAATTTAAAAATCGTCTTCTAATGAGAACTCAAACTTATCAGATTCACCAGAATCTTTTACGCCTGCCTTTTGATATTCTGCCACACGTTTCTCAAAGAAATTGGTCTTTCCTTGAATACTAATGAGATCCATGAAATCGAACGGATTCGACACGTTGTAAATGCGTGGATTACCTAACTCAGACAATAATCTATCGGCTACAAATTCAATATACTGACACATCAAATCTGAATTCATTCCAATCAACTTCACAGGAAGTGCGTCTACAACAAATTCATGCTCAATGGCCACAGCTTCCTCAATGATTTGTTTGATCTTCTCTTGAGGTAACTTATTTACCAGATGGTCATTGTACAACTTACAAGCAAAGTCACAATGCAGTCCTTCATCGCGACTAATCAACTCATTGCTGAATGTTAAACCCGGCATTAACCCTCTTTTCTTCAGCCAGAAGATAGAGCAGAATGAGCCAGAGAAGAAAATGCCCTCCACTGCAGCAAAAGCTACAAGGCGCTCAGCGAAAGATCCATTTTTTATCCAACGTAAAGCCCAGTTGGCTTTTTTCTTTACACAATCCAAATTATCAATGGCTTTAAAAAGATAATTTTTCTCTGCTGTGTCTTTGATGTAAGTATCAATCAACAACGAATACGTTTCGCTGTGAATATTCTCCATCATAATTTGAAACCCATAGAAAAACTTCGCCTCCGTGTATTGCACCTCTCTCACAAAGTTTTCCGCCAAATTCTCATTTACAATGCCATCACTTGCAGCAAAAAAGGCCAAAACATGTTTAATGAAATGACGCTCATTGTCATTCAATTTAGTTCCCCAATCATGAATATCAGCTCCTAAATCTATTTCTTCCGCAGTCCAAAAACTGGCCTCGGCAGTTTTATAAAATTTCCAGATGTCATTGTGAATGATCGGAAACAGAACAAAACGATCTGGATTCTCTTTCAAAATAGGTTCTTCGTTCATCATTGGTTTTGGCAATTTTGGTCCTCTTCAAGTAAAAAAAACCGCTTACAAAACACTGTTTAGCGGCTCGTTTCTTATTTCAAAATGGAAAGACGGAAATCTACTCCTTTTTGAAGTGTTCAAAGATTCAAAAGAACATCCTTAAAAACAATTGAAAACAATGAACAACTCGACCTAGTTTTTAACAATTTGATTTACCTAGTCTTAAAACCCACGCCAGCATTGGCTTTCAGAACCCCAAATTCATTTCCCTCCACAATCAACAGGTTTTTCACCTCAAAAATTTGGCATAAAATTTAGCAGGGCGAAACCAACAGCACAAATGTTGAAACTTCGTTAAAACTTAACTTTTATTGAATCGAAAAAGTTGTAAAAAGCATGAAAAATAGCTGATTTCAAACCCACCAATTTTTCATGCCAAAGTCTTCAATTTCAGCTTTACATTTGTCCTCATTAATCTGTTGAAATTATGTTAGGTGCTTTAAATGCTATTCTGAAGAAAATTGTTGGGGATAAAAAACAAAAAGACTTAGAGCTTATTCAACCCATTTTACAATTATGTTTAAGTGAATACACCAAAATACAGCATGCATCTGCCGATGAGGTTAGAAGTATTTCTTCTGATTTACAGGCGAAAATAAAGAAGCACACTTCGGAACTTGAATTGAAAGCGTCATCCTTGCGTGAACAGGCAGAATCCTTACCCAATGAAGCTCTCGACGAAAAAGAAAGACTCTACAGCGAAGAAGACAAAATCAAAAAGGCCATTGATGAAACTTTGGAAGAGGTGCTTCTCGAAATTTTACCTACAGCCTTTGCAGTAGTTAAAAGAACTGCCCAATTGTTTGCTACGAATCAAGAACTGCGCGTTCTTGCTTCAGATTTAGACAAAACCTTAGCGGTCAACTCAAACAAAAACTACATTCGTATCGAGCGAGAATCGGCCATTTGGAAGAACACGTGGTCCGCAGCAGGTACTGAATTTACATGGGACATGGTTCACTATGATGTTCAGCTTATTGGTGGTATTGCTCTGCATCAAGGTAAAGTGGCTGAAATGGCCACAGGGGAAGGTAAAACCTTAGTTGCTACCCTTCCTGTTTTCTTGAATGCTCTTGCTAAAAAAGGTGTACACGTAGTAACTGTGAATGATTATTTGGCACGACGAGACTCTGAGTGGATGGGTCCGATCTACGAATTTCATGGATTAACTGTAGATTGTATCGACAAACATCAACCCAACTCAGATGCAAGACGCAATGCCTATGCAGCAGACATTACCTTCGGTACCAACAATGAATTTGGTTTCGATTACCTTAGAGATAACATGGCGGTTGAAGCAGCTCATTTGGTGCAGCGTAAACATCACTTTGCCATTATTGATGAAGTAGATTCTGTGCTTATTGACGAAGCAAGAACCCCACTTATTATTTCTGGTCCAACCCCAAAAGGTGACCAACAAGAATTTGATGCATTAAAACCGAAGGTTCAACTTTTGGTTAACGCGCAAAAAACAGCTGTAAATGATTTTCTTACACTAGCCAAGAAAAAACTTCAACCAGAATCAGCCACCCCTTCAAAAGAAGACATTCAAGAGGGTGGCATGGCCCTATTACGCGCCCACAGAGGATTACCACGAACAAAAGCCTTGATTAAATTCCTAAGTGAAGAAGGAATAAAAAGTCAATTACTAAAAACCGAAGGGCAGTATTTGCAAGACAATCAACGTGAAATGCCCAAGGTGGATGCTGAACTGTTTTTTGTCATTGACGAAAAAAACAATCAGATTGAACTCACCGACAAAGGAATAGCCATCATGGCCAAAAACATGGAAGATGAGCGATTCTTTTTACTTCCCGATTTGGCAACGGAAATGGGGAAAATTGATTCTGCCGATGCCAGTGAAGACGAAAAAGCGAAAATGCTTGAAAATCTTCAAAGAGAATATTCCGTAAAAAGCGAGCGCATCCATACCATTAGCCAATTGCTTAAAGCGTACGCCCTGTTTGAGAAAGATAAGGAGTATGTGGTAATGGACAACAAAGTGAAAATTGTTGACGAACAAACGGGACGTATCATGGAAGGACGTCGATTCTCTGACGGACTTCATCAAGCCATTGAGGCAAAAGAAAACGTAAAGGTTGAAGCAGCCACTCAGACGTACGCAACAATTACGTTACAAAATTATTTCCGCATGTACCACAAATTAGCGGGTATGACAGGTACAGCGGAAACAGAGGCAGGTGAGTTGTGGGACATCTACAAATTAGATGTCATGATTATTCCAACGCACAGAGCCATTTCTAGGAAAGATGAAAATGACAAAGTGTATAAAACCAAGCGTGAAAAATACAATGCTGTTATTGATGAGGTGGTGGAATTGAAAGAAAAAGGCAGACCTGTTTTGGTTGGTACTACTACCGTTGAAGTAAGTGAATTGTTAAGTCGTATGCTTCGTCAGCGTGGTATTGATCACCAAGTTTTAAACGCGAAACTCCACCAAAAAGAAGCAGACATTGTTGCACTTGCCGGGCAGTCTGGAACAGTTACCATTGCAACAAACATGGCCGGTCGTGGAACAGATATTAAATTAAGTGCTGAAGTAAAAGCTGCAGGTGGTCTTGCAATTATTGGTACGGAAAGACATGATTCACGTCGCGTAGATAGACAGTTAAGAGGTAGATCTGGACGCCAAGGCGACCCTGGTTCGTCTCAGTTCTATGTCTCATTGGAAGATGATTTGATGCGCCTTTTTGGTTCTGAGCGCATCTCGAAAATGATGGATCGTCTTGGCCTAAAAGAGGGAGAGGTCATTCAACATGGCATGATTACAAGCAGCATTGAACGTGCGCAAAAAAAGGTTGAAGAAAACAACTTTGGTATACGCAAGCGACTGCTTGAGTTCGATGATGTGATGAACGCGCAACGAGAGGTTATTTATAAACGGAGAAAGCATGCTCTTTTCGGAGAAAGATTAACCTTAGATATAGACAACATGCTCTATGACCTGTCTTTCAATGTGACTGCACTGAATCAAGACATGCGCTCTTTTGAGGGCTATAAGCTCGAAATGCTTCGAACTTTTGGAATACCAGCACCGGTTGACCAAACAGATTTTCTTGGAAACAAACTAGAAGATGTTGCCATGCAGACTTATGAGGCTGTTTTGAATTCCTATCAAAATATAATCAATACCCTGGCTAAAGAAGCCTTCCCTGTAATAGAGAATGTTTATAGAAACAATAACCAAGGATATCAGAATATAGCCATTCCATTTAGTAATGGGATTAAAGGAATACAAATCGCGGTTAATTTAGAGCAAGCCCATGCCTCACAAGGAAAAGAGATGATTCATGCCTTAGAAAAAGGAATAACATTAGCAATCATTGATCAAAATTGGAAAGAGCATTTGCGCGATATGGATGAGCTTAGGGGAAATGTTCAATTTGCTGCACATGAACAAAAAGACCCTCTTCTCATTTACAAAAAAGAAAGTTTTGAATTGTTTAGGAAAATGGTTACACGCACAAATGCAGAAATTGCAAATTTCTTGCTCACCTGTCAACTTCCAGAAATGCCTCAAGTTAGACAAGCTCCACAACAGGTGGTCGCTAAAACCCAAACTTCAAAAGAAAACACAAGGAATCTCAACGAACACGCTCAACAAGCACAGCAAGCCGGTGAAGCTGTTTTTAGACCACGTTCAGCGCCCGTTATTGCCGACCCCAAAATTGGCAGAAATGATCCTTGTCCTTGCGGCTCTGGAAAAAAATTCAAATCCTGTCACGGACAATAACTAAATGAAATTTTCCCATTCTTGCATGAGCGCCGAAAGGCGCTTTTTGCTTGCTTCATACTCCTCATTCAACACCCGATAAGCATCTTGTTGAGCAAAATCTGTTTTTGCCAATTCTTCCTCCAATCGTTTCAAATTCTCCTCCTCCTTTTCAATCGAGGTCTCAATTTTACGCAAATCCTTCTCTTTCTGTTTGTCTATTTTGACTACCACCTCAGCATTTGCATCTTTCTTCTTGATTTCCTTTTTTGCTTGATTCTCAATTTTATTTTGTTCGTACAAACGAATCGAAGCAGCCTTTTTCTCTTTCAAAAACTCTTTCACCGTGCCTGGATAAATGACCATCCGATCAGACTGAATTTCATATACCGTATCGGTTAATCCATCTAAAAAATCACGGTCATGCGATACCAAAAGCAATGTACCATCATAACGGGCAAGAGCCTTTTTCAAAACCTCTTTTGATGGTAAATCCAAGTGATTTGTTGGTTCGTCTAGAATTAAAAAATTGTATGGTTGTAACAAGAGTTTACAAAAAGCCAATCTCGCCTTTTCACCTCCACTGAGCACCTTAACCTTTTTATCTATGTCATCACCACTAAACAAAAATGCACCAAGCAAACCGCGAACATTTTTTCTAATTTCTCCTACAGCCTCATCATCGATTGTTTGAAAAACGGTCTTGTCACCATCTAGAATATCACTCTGATTTTGTGCATAATACCCAACATTCACACTGTAACCCACTTGCAATTCACCATCAAACCCCTCTTCTTTCATGGTCATTTTGAGTAGTGTAGATTTCCCCACTCCATTTTTTCCAATCAAGGCTACTTTTTCGCCACAAGCTATTGTGAAATTAACATCAGAAAACAAATGCAAATCACCGTATGATTTAGCCAGTTTTTTTCCCTCCAAAATAATTTTCCCAGAATGTGGCGCAGGCGGAAAAGTGAATTTCACTTTGGTGGAATCAAAATCATCAACCTCAATTTTTTCCAATTTATCGAGCTTGCGAATCAACGTTTGTGCGAAGGCAGCCTTGTCCTTTTTAGCACGAAATTTATCAATAAGCTTCTGAGTATCTTCAATGTACTTCTGTTGATTCTTAGCAGCAGCTTCTTGCTTCTCGATCTCCTGTTCACGCTGAATTAAATATTTCGAATACGAAAATTTATAATCATATAGTTTCGCCTTAGAAATCTCAACTGTGCGCTTGGTCACATTATCAAGAAATGTTCTATCGTGAGAAATCAATACAACCGCTCCAGCATATTCATCTAAAAATTCTTCCAACCACTCTATACTTTCAATATCAAGGTGGTTTGTAGGCTCATCGAGGAGCAATAAATCTGGATTAGCAAGCAATAGTTTACCCAACTCAACACGCATCTTCCATCCACCGCTGAATTCTTTCATGGGTCTCGAAAAATCCTTTGACTGAACACCTAAGCCTTTCAACAACCATTCAATTTTTTCATCTGTACCGGTACTGTCCAAAATTGAAAGTCGATGTCCAATGGCCTCTAACTCCTCAATTTT
>JBJTWB010000133.1:0-8014 GCA_046081505.1 Bacteroidota bacterium
CTTTCCCGAAAGCAAAAGATATTGAGCGTCTTTGACTAAAGGAAAGGTGTATATTTTTTGTCTGCATGCCAAATGTGGAACGAATGAAGAAGTAGCCATTACGGAAGCGCTGTTCGGAATCTTTCGCATGACTTCCTGAACCATTTTTACTTCGTATTCTTTTTTGAAATGTTTCGCCTGCCAAAAAATGACACGAGCTTTTTCATAATCCTGTGTACGCTCTACCATGGCATACATGGAGGAGCCCAAAGTCATAAAGACAACGAACCAAGACAACCACAACCTTCCCTTTTGAAGCTGCCAACGTTGCTCAATATGCGCGATTACCTCAATAACAGCAAATGCCAATAATGGCCCAAATTCAATGTTGTATTGATAGGAAGTTCCCCAGGTAGTAAACTGATTCGAACACATTTTTTGAAGCAGCAATGGTGCTATGGCAAGAACATAAATGGGACGAACAAGAAACGCCCATCCTCCAGCAAAAATGAGAACGAGGTAAAAGAACAATTTTTCGTATTGAAATTCTGGATAATCAGGTAAATGATTTACGAAAAACAACTTGATAAATTCGATTGGATGATGTATGAGAAAAGAAAACGCATCGGTCATTCCTCCCCCAAGTGCGGGGTATTTGCCAAAATGAACGAATTCACTTTGTCCAGCTATCGTTGGCATGAGCCATTTCACAAGCATAAAGAAATAGATCATGGAAAACAAACCTGATAACAGGAATAGATTTCGACTTACTTTGTTTCTTCTATGATTCCATGCAAGTGTGATACATAAAAAGAAAAGGAAAAATGAAAAATTTTCTTTTCCAATCCACAGGACAACGAGCCATAAAAATGAAACGGATTTTCTTTCCTGCAACACACTTAAAAGCCACCAAGGAATAAAACAAACAGACAAAACATTGCTGTGATATTCGAACGCAATTGCACCAAACACTCCAAATGAAAATAAAAAAACTGTCGCACCAAGCCAAGCCAAATGCGCAGTAGCATTATTCCACTGTATCAATCGATAAACACCAACAGCTCCGAATAAAACAGCTGCAATTTGAAGAACAATGAGCGTTAAGCCTTGGAAAATATAAATGAATGGACTGAGAATAATGAGATACAAATCAAAATGATCTGAGAGCAATAGTCTTGACTCATCTAGAAACATGCTCGTTGTTGCCATTCTTCCATGCGCATATTCATGCATGGCATGGGTATATAGTCCCAAGTCAAGAGCAAAGGTTCTGTAGAAATAATGATTCAAAAAAGCGATGGTGCTAAAGAAGATGCATCCAACAGCTAAAATCAGAATCAATGCTTTATTCGCTCTCACATATTGCATCATATGAATTCTCTATACATGAATTTATGCCAACCTATTTGCGGGACAAAGTACATCTCCCCTTTTTCTGTGAATTGCAACTCCTTGTAAAAATCCAATGCACCCAACCGTGCATCGCACCACACCCCGTGAATAAACTTCTGCTTACAATGCTCTATTCCAAATTTGATCAATTCCTCGCCAATACCAAGTCTCCGATAATCGAGGTGAACAGCCATTGCGCGCAATCTAAGAACTTCCTTGCAATTCCATTTTTCGGTTAATTCTCTTTGCCAGGTTGATGTACCAACGCACTGCCCCTGAAAAAAACTTGCCACGTGAAATGTTTCTATATCATGGTCTGAATCTAAAACACACTGGTCTATCGTTTTGTGCGGCCACAAGACAAGCTGTCTCAGCGACTGAATCTCCGATACATGAGCTATCCGAATTTCAGTTTTCAAATTCTTCATCCCCATCGAATTCTAAAAAATCATCTAACATGCGTCGATCTCTTTTGGTGGGTCTACCCACTCCAAAGTAAGGCATTGCCTTTTGTTGTAATTTCAATTGCTCCAACTTTTCCAACTCCGAATTTTCAGTACAATCCCGCATGAAATCACCAACTAGTTTTGCTCCTAACCTCGCCTTTGGAAAATCAATAACTTCATATCGAAAATGAATAGGCCCCTTTCTAACCTGAACTACATCTCCTCGTTTCAACTCACGTGACGCTTTAATTAACTCACCATTCACCCACACTTTATCATTTTTACATTGCGTTGCAGCCAAAGTCCTTGTTTTAAAGACTCGAATACACCACAAATACTTATCAATGCGCATCAGTCAATTACCAATTTAAACCTTCGCCAAAGCTCTTCTACTTTTGATTCTGAGCCATCATTTTTTCAAACCGTTGTCTGTCAGTTAAAAACTCTCGCACTTCCGAATGCATTTCAGCTAACTTCGGAATTAATTCCACCCCTACCACATTATGTTCGCGGAAATAGCCAAACATGGCTGCTCTTTCTTCAATGAAATAATCGATTTGAGGCTGACTTTGAAAATGCAATTCAAAGCGATTCTCTTGGTGAGGTTGAAATACAACGTTAAACAAAGCTGCAGATGAAACCGCATTCATGTTCTCTAATTCCTTGAGATACGATTCATAGACCAACTTCACCTCTTCTATGGAATATACTTTATTGGCCTTCTCTATAACCTCTTCTTTTGATTCAGTTGGAGTAACTCCAGCATTTAACTGTTCATGAATGGAGACGTGATCAATATCTTGTTTGGCTGTAGACCTCGTATTTGGATCAACACCAATTTTAACTAATTTTTTTTCTGTGACAAACGAAATTGGTGTGGTGCCTGCTGCAGAATCTAGAACCAATTCATTTTTAACCTCGGTTGATTTGGTGGCTGGTGTTGAAGTTTCGCCAGGTTGCCCTAAGAATTTTTCAGCTCCCCTGAATGGAATAATTTTCAATTTTTTTTTTCACCCTCACGAATGTTCTGAGGCAAACTGCTCAATTTCATGAGCAAAAGTTCAACCAACAATCGGGGATGTTTGGAGGCTCTGAAATGCAAGTCGCATTCGTTCACCAAATCAATGCCGCGTATCAAAAAACGCAAGTCGCTCGCTGCTGCTTGATCTTTGTATTTCGATGCAACTCCATCAGAAACTTCCATCAATGACAAGGTTTGTGCATCTCTACAAACCAATAAATTCCTGAAGTGTGCGCCTAGCCCTGTTACAAAATGATGTACATCAAAACCTTTATCTATGATGTCATTGAGAATGGTTAGAGAGCCGGGGATGTTTTCTTGATAAAAAAGATCAGTAAGTCTGAAGTAGTAATCGTAGTCTAAAACATTTAAGTTCAAGATAACATCTTGGTACGTTAATTTCTTTCCACAAAATGCCACAACTTGGTCGAAAATAGACAAAGCATCTCGCATGGCTCCATCTGCTTTGGTTGCAATCACATGCAGGGCATCCTCTTCCGCTTCAATTCCCTCTTGACCGGCGATATATTGCAAGTGTTCAGTCATATCTTTGACTTTGATTCGATGAAAATCAAAAATTTGACAACGACTTAAAATCGTAGGAATGATTTTATGCTTTTCAGTTGTAGCCAAAATGAAAATAGCATGCGCCGGTGGCTCTTCCAACGTTTTCAAAAAAGCATTGAAGGCCGCGGGTGAAAGCATATGAACCTCATCTATGATGTACACTTTGTACTTACCCACTTGAGGAGGAATACGCACGGTATCAACAATAGCGCGAATGTCATCTACACCGTTGTTCGATGCTGCATCTAACTCAAAGATTGTAAATGCAAGTTCTTCTGGTGAAGCACCAATCATGTTGTTCACAGCCTTTGCAAAAATGCGAGCACAAGTTGTTTTGCCTACTCCTCGGGATCCCGTGAATAGATATGCCTGTGCAATCTGATTGGAATCTATGGCATTACGAAGCGTGGTAGTGATTGCCTTTTGGCCTACCACTGAATCCCAGTTGTCTGGTCTATACTTTCGTGCTGAAACAATAAAATTTTCTGCCATAGCCGAGCAAAGATGACAAAAAAAACAGGAATTCATTGATTCAAATATTCACAACCTATTCACATCGCTCATTCGTTGAAAAAAAGAGCTATTTTCGTTCAAACCGAACCAACCCGTGAAATCCATTTACGTAGCCTTTTTCTTGAGCTGTATTTGTGCTGTATCAAATGCTGAAATTCAGCTTACACTTTCGAACGAAACTTCCAACATTGGCGACGGAAAAGCCTCTGTTGTTAACGCCTCTGACTACATTCAGATTCATTGGACAAACAAACAGTCTTCCAATGGCCATGAGGCATTCGGCCTAAAAGAAGGTGTTGAATATGAAGTTCAATGCACACGAAATGACGGCTCCCTAGAGGTGCTTCAGTTTCAAATTGCCACGCAGTCGGCGCAAGAAAGCATGAACGCTTTGTTTATTCCTGTTGTAGACGCATTTGGAAAAATACTATTCTTCGACCCCTTCGCCACCTTCAATCTTTATGACAATCGCGTTTACAATTCGCAGGGCGAGCTGCTCACGCATCCGAACGGAGACCCAATAAGAACTGAAATCTGGCTGGTTGTTTTATTATTGATAGGCTCCGCTATATATTTTACATTTTATTTCCGATTCATTCAAGTCAGAGCATTTCGGCATGCGTGGAAAGTCACATTTGGTCAATTCACAAAAAAATCAGAACCCGGTGAGGTTACTCCCTTTCAGGCCTTGTCAGCAGCTCTGAGTGGCACACTTGGACTTGGAAATATTTCATTAGTTGCTGTTGCCATTGCGGTAGGTGGTCCAGGAGCTACGTTCTGGATTATTGTAGCGGGGTTAGTTGGAATGTCAACAAAATTTGTAGAGTGCACCTTAGGTGTAAAATACAGAAAAATAGATGAAACCGGTGAAGTAAGTGGAGGCCCCATGTACTATCTCAGCAAAGGTTTAACGAAAAGAGGATGGCAACGTACAGGTAAATTCTTGGCCATCGCTTTTGCCATCATGTGTGTTGGAGGAACGCTTGGTGGTGGTAATATGGTTCAAGCCAATCAAGCTTTTGACATGATAAAAACTGTACTACCTGAAAGCAGCGCATATGCACTCTGGATTGGTATTGCCTTCGCTGTAGCTGTAGGAGCTGTTATTGTAGGGGGAATAAAAAGTATTGCAAACGTAACTGACAAACTTATCCCTGCGCTGGTTGTCATCTATACTGGATTTGCTTTAACCATCATAGGCATGAACATTCAGTTCTTGGACGAGGCTTGCGGTTTAATTTGGAATGGAGCCTTCTCTCCAGATGGAATGAAAGGTGGTTTTCTTGGTGTTATGATGCTTGGCTTTCGGAGAGCTGCGTTTAGCAATGAAGCTGGAATTGGTTCAGCTAGCATTGCGCATTCAACAAGTAAAACTTCGCATCCAGTCAGTGAGGGAATGGTCTCATTACTTGAGCCTTTCATAGATACAGTAGTAGTTTGCACCATGACAGCTTTGGTACTTGTTTTCACAGGATTTGCTACAGATACTCAAGGATTGAACGGCAGTGCGTTAACCGCAGCTGCATTTCGTTCTGTATTCCCTTGGAGTGATTGGATTATGCTTGTTTGTATTGTTCTATTTGCATTTGCCACCATGATTTCTTGGTCTTATTACGGAATGAAATCTTGGGCTTTTTTGTTTGGTGAAAAATGGTGGATCAAACAATCATTCAATTTCTTATTCCTTTTTTGCACTGTTCTCGGAACGGTCAGCAGCTTCGGTGCGGTGGTAGATTTTTCAGATATGATGATTCTGGGTATGGCCTTTCCGAATCTCATTGGACTGTGGATTTTGAAGGATGAGGTGATGCGTGATTTGAAAGTTTACTGGAAAGAAGTAAAAGGAAAATAGTTCATCGCAATTTGGCCCGATCAGCCTCACGCTTCAAATCTTTCTCTTTGACATCTGCGCGCTTGTCTCCAACATTTTTTCCTTTTGCCAAGGCTATATCAAGCTTCGCCCAGCCTGAAGGTGAAATAAACAGCCGCAAAGGAACTATTGTTATACCTGCATCTTTCAGTTTTCGTTTAATGCGATCAATCTCAATTTGAGTCAAGAGCAACTTTCGAACCCGTCTTTCTTCATGCTGCGCATAACCCGCGTTGGCATAGGTTGCAACGCTCATGTTGAATATGACCAAGTGCTTTCCCTGAATTTTACAATATGCCTCGGCTATGTTCGCTTTCCCACCCCGAATACTTTTAATCTCACTTCCCGTTAGCACCATGCCAGCAGAAAACTCTTCCAATACAAAGTATCTAAAAAAAGCTTTTCTATTTTTTACCTCTACTGCCATGCTGCAAAAGTAAGCTAGTTGAATTGGGAAACGTAATCTGTTAAAAAATGACTTAAAGCCCGAACCTCCTCTCCATTGGCAACTACATAAGATGCAGGCATAATAGAAGCATCATTTTCAAACCGCATTTCACTTGCACTCGTGTGATAACTACTGAAGCTTGAACTCACAACTTGAGCTATGTTGTTGCTTCTTAAACCACTTCCTGGCATGATCTCCATGTTCGTAGTTAATTCAGCATAACGCTTCAAATTTTCCAAACCTTCAACACATGTTGGTTTTTTTCCTGATGAAAGCAAGCGACATATTCCCAAGCTCTCAAGTTTTCCAATGGACTCATCACCATCTTGACAAACATCAAAAGCCCGTTGAAATGCTACATCCATTCCACGCGCGGCCTTCACAAAATGTTCAATCGCTCTGAAGTCAATGAATCCGTCACTTGTAAGCGCCCCTACCACCACGGCCTTTGCACCCTTATCTCGAATGCGGCGAATGTCTTCACACATGATTTTAATTTCTGCTTGACTATAGTGAAAGGATCCTTCTCGTGTGCGAATTAATGCAGCCACATCACATTTCGTAAATTCAACGGCATATTCAACTAGTGAAAGACTTGGTGTGAGCCCGCCAACTTGAAGAGCGGTGCAAACCTCTAAACGCGTGGCACCATTTTGATCTGCAATGATGCATGATTCAGCGTTTGTTGCAATTATTTCGAGGTGAACTTTTTTCATAGTAGTTTTGAGTCATGACGAAGGTATATGCTTTTCTTTTTGCGTGCTTCATTTTCGTGACCAATTCGCATGGCCAAGAAATGAAACCGATTGAAAACTTGGTTTTTGAAGGAGGTGGCATTCGTGGTGTTGCTTATTGCGGGGCACTACAGGAAATGGAACTTAGAGGAAAATTACAACACGTTCAACGCGTAGCAGGAACATCTTCAGGGGCGATTACAGCTTGTCTTCTTGCCGTTGGCTATCAGCCAAAAGAACTTACAGAAATCATTGGCAATATGAATTTCGGGAAGTTCAATGACGGCAGAGGATTGGTTTTCGGGGGAATGCGAAGATTGAAAAAGCACATGGGATACTACAAGGGAGAGAAATTTGAAATTTGGTTAGAAGACTTAATCGAAGCAAAAACAGGAAATAAATCCATTACTTTTTCAGAGCTATACCAATTGTCACAGCACGATTCTATTTTCAAAGAGTTAATTGTTACAGGTACTTGTATGAATCATCAAGAGGCCATTTATTTCAATCGTTTCACATATCCCAACATGCCCATTTATAGAGCTGTTCGAGCGAGCATGGCCGTTCCATTGTATTATGAACCTGTAATCATAGATGATGCTGGACAACGAATATCAGTCAAAAATTTAGGACCAGAGCACCATGTTTGTCTTGATGGTGGATTCGTATCGAATTATCCCATTTGGGTTTTCGACGAAGCACCGTATTCATGCGATCCACATTCAACTCTGGGCATGCGCATTGACAAGGCGGAACAAATTGAAATGGATCGTGCAGGAAAATATCACACCCTTGCCTACCCCATTCATTCCACTTCCGATTTGGTTGGAAGTATATACTACATCATGAAAGAAAATTTGAATCGACAGATGCTCGATAGTTTAGATTGGGCAAGAACCATTAGTATTAGCGACGCGGGAATAGGTCCGAAAGTGAAGCGACTTTCCAGTGAGCAAAAAGAATTGTTTTTAAATGAAGGTCGAAAAGGAGTTACACTCTTTTTCAATAGCCAACCTTAGTTCAGAAAACCTTCCTCAATTAATA
>JBJTWB010000134.1:0-12920 GCA_046081505.1 Bacteroidota bacterium
AATTCCGCTAATTACAGGTAGTTTGGTTAACGATTTTAACTCACGAAGATGTTCAATGTGCTCAAAAAACAACATTCGAATCAAACCAATTATTAATGCAAGAAAAATTCCCGCACCAATCCATAAATAGATGATTGATTGTCGATCTGGCCCCACAACTCCCACAGCGCGGGCGGCTTCAATAATGGAGGTTTGAGGGATTATTGCGGCACGAGCAATGATGGTATTGGCTTTTTTCTCGAGTAAAAAGGTGTATAACTCCTCATTCACCTTTAATTTTCTCTCAATGCTCAACAAGTCTCTTTCACTCTTTGGAATTCCGGATAATTTACCTTCAAGATCTTTAATTTGATCCTTGATGTCTCTAATTTGACTGTCTATTGCTACTCGAGTATCTCTAGTATATCTGAAAATGCTGTTTCTAATGGTATTCAGAGTTGAATCTACTCGCTGTACTCTCAAATCTCGGGACTTTACGTCAACCAACAAGGTGGCCTTTTTCTGCTTCAATGAAAATAAATCCTTGACTAATTCGGTAAGAGTCAAGTCTTCTTCACGCAAATAATTCATTGGAGGAATTACCGCATTATCTGGTTCATTTTTTAAAAAATTCTCCAAATTCAATATGGATTCTCTTCTTAATTCTAAATCGCGCAAATCAATATCAGATTGTGTCAAGGCCTCGAATGCCGCATCTTGTTCTTTATTTAAATCCAATATTTCCCTTGAATCCTTGAACAATTCCATAGCCATTTCAAGTGAATCTATGATTGTAACAATTTCATCAATTTGTTTATCAATATATTTTTGAGTGTTTTCATTAACCGCGATCTCGTTGTATAGCGTGTAATCAATGTATACCCGAGCTAAAGTGTCTAGAAACATCTTCGCTCTTGAAGGAAGCTCGTCATTACACGTCAAATTCAGGATACTAGTGTATTCAACATTTTCAATTGTAAGCGCACCTTTATACTTTTCAACCAGTTGCTTTAGCGGCTTTACTTTGAATTGAAAGCTCTGTTCCAACACAGTACCCAATCTCGATTCATCAACGTGATCAGCTAAATCAACTTGCAGTTCATAAGATGGGTCTGAAATAAGCTTCCCGAATTCATACGTAGCCACATTTAATTTTCCATTCGACTCGAAACTGAATTCATATTTCGTCATATCAATCACCTTCAAGTTGAACGGGACATTGTACAGTTTAGGATCCAACTTTTGCCAATCACATTTAATTCGTATGGCATCAAATTCATCCACCTGTAGTGTTTTTACCCTACCAACCAAAAAATAACTAATCGAAAAGTCTAATTTTTCAAGAGATTTTTCTACAAGATCATAACTCGCAATGATTCTTTTCTGATTGGTAACATCTTGCATTAACGAAATGTATCCCAATTCACTGTAAACCTTTTTTTGATAGTCGTAGGTTTCAGAAGATTTCAAAAGAATTTCTGCTTTTGCAGCATAGACACTTGGCAGCCTGTGCGCATAAAAATATGAGGAAACAAAAGCAATTATTGCACAAACTACAATAAGAAACCAATTCTTACTTAGGAATCGCAAAATGGGTTTTAAGTCATCTGCATCTAAAAAACTGGATTTTACTTCTGACATTGCTTGATGTTAACCAACAAATATACAATTTGCACAACGAATGAAAAAATTAAATTCAATGGGTGTAAGTGACAGGTATATAGTTATATTTGCTTCATGACAATCAGAAATTTGAAGTACTTGATTGCACTAGTTGCGCTTATTATCGTTGCTACTGCTTCTGCTCAGGTTCCAGATCCGCCAGGAGGTTCAGCACCCCCATGTGGAGAACCTTTTGGTACAGTTTGTCCTATTGATGGAGGTGTTAGTTTCCTCATTGCTGCTGGTGTGGCTCTTGGTGGAAAAAAAGCGTATGAACTACGCAAAAAATCATTGAAAAACAAGTGATTGTTCATTTAAAGAATCCTGTTGTTCGTTTCCTATTCTTTGGCTTTTCGGCATACATCACGTGGTATTTCTTGTATGAGCTTTATCTTTTGCCAAAAACACCTGTTGATGGATATCTCGTTGACTTATTGGTAAAATGTGCCGAATCTTTACTTCGGTTTTTCGGATTTGAACTGAGCGTTTTTGACGACGGCGAATTTAGAAATCACATTGCCATAATAGGCACTCCCGGCGTTACAGTTGGAGCCCCTTGCGATGGAATGATACTTATGGCGCTTTTTGCCATTTTCATTTTTGCATATCCTGGAGAAAATAAAAGAAGAATTTGGTTTATTCCATTCGGATTAGTCACTATTCAAATTCTTAATGTTTTCAGAATTGCATCCTTGGCATTAATTGTTTATTGGAATGAAGATTACCTCTCTTTTAATCATGATTATACCTTTACAATTATAGTATACAGCTACGTCTTTTTTCTATGGTATTTGTGGTCCAGGCATTCAAATAAAACCCTAACTCACCCAATCGAAAAAGAATGATCAAATGGCCTCGGATAATACTACTGGTTGTTAGTATTCTTTTAATTGGCTTCGTTCAAGAAAGAGTAAAGGTTAACATCAATTTCATTATTGATAAGTCACAGGAAATTTCAAACTTCTTCAATTTATCCCCTGTGCAACGCATGGAGGTATTGACACCCTTGAAGAAGCAAGGCAGTTTCGATTACTATTACAGTCACGGCAATATTCCATTGCTATACACCCTGAGTTTAACCCAATTGAAAGGACTGAAATGGCTGATAACCGGAATATCCGTTTTGATTCATCTTTTCATCAATATCTTGCTATTGCGTTTTTTTAATTCCCCGAAACCCCATTTCCGTATGCTCTATTTTTTGAGTGCATTGATTCTGATAATTGCTCTGTTTAGCCAATTGTTAGGAACTCTGTTGAATTTAAGTAGTGAATTTTATCCTATAACAAGAGGATTAATGGGAATTTTGCAAACACCAATTGTAGGCATCATTTTTTTGGTGGCTACTAATTTCTTTGCGAATGGAAAAAATGAATAGCCTTGATCAAGAGCAGCGAATCTGGATTTTTTGTAGTTCTACTGAACTAGAACATGAAGCACAAGAATACATTATTAAAAACGTTTCGAATTTCTTATCGTCATGGAATAACCATGGAAATCAATTGTTTGGAAAATGCTGGTTGGAATTGAACCAAATTCTAGTTGTATCATTAGATGAACAAAAAATGCTTGCAAGTGGCTGTAGTATAGACAAATTAAATAGAATGGTGCTGCAATTAGGCCAAGAACTTCAAGTTAATTTATTCGATCGACTAGTTGTATTTTATCAAGATAATGCCAGTATCAAAACAACTCAACTCTCTCATTTCTGGGCACTAAGAAAAGCAAATGTTGTCACTGATTCAACATTGGTTTTGGACACGACCATTACAAATTTAGCCGAATGGAATAACCATAAATGGCAGGAATTCCAAAATTCTTGGCATAAAAAAATGTTTGGTAGATAAAGAACGAAACCTTTTACAAGCTCAAGACGTAAGAAAACTATATATAACCTCTCCTTTTATGAAATCCATTTTTATCCTCTCAATTTCACTTCTAACTTTCAACGGAATTTTTGCTTCCGATTTTGAAAAGGAAGTAGATGTATTTGGATGTACCGATCCATTAGCCTGCAATTACAACGCATCTGCCAATATAAGTGATGGTTCATGTTACTATGCTTCAACCAATGACGCTTGTTCCGGAGCCATTTCGTTAAGTATTGGATCGAATGCTACAGTTGATAACACCTGTAGTACCTCAAATGGAAGTACTCCAATAAATTGGTCAGATGGGGTGCAAAATGATGTCTGGTTTTCATTTGTAGCACCTCTTTCGGGAGGGGTAACCATTTCTACCTCTGGAATTTCAGGAGGCACTTTAAATGATTCCCAGATTGCTGTTTGGAGTGCATGTGGCTCAGGTTTTATCGCAGGAGATGATGATAGTGGAGTAGGTGAACATGCTAGTTTAACCCTCAACTGCTCTCAACTGATTGCTGGAAATACCTATTACATTCAAGTAGATGGCTTTGCCGGTGCCCAAGGAACTTGTCAAATCTCTCTAGCAGCCGCTTCAGTACTCGGATGTACTAATTCAAGTGCCGCTAATTACAGCGCTTGCGCAACAACAGATGATGGAAGTTGCACCAATCAAGGTTGCACCAATCCAAGTGCTTGCAATTACAACGCGAATGCAACCGTTGACAATGGCACCTGTTGCTTTTCTACTTGCGGGGAAATTGAAATAACCAGTGGTCTTTATCCATCAGAAATTAGCTATCAACTTGTGAACGGTGTAAATACCGTTCTTTTCACCGGTACTGGTGCAAGTTCTGGTTCAGTTTGCCTTTCGGCTGGATGTTACCAGTTCAGAATGTCAGATAGCTTTGGTGATGGTTGGAATACAGCAGTTTATTCTTTAACTGACCAATCTAGTAATGTAATCATTCAAGGTACATTCTTAAACAATCCCGTTTACAATGCTTTTAATGATACCGTAGGATTTTCAATCGGCGGAGGCATCTTGGGTTGCACAGATAATACAGCATGCAACTATAATGCTTCAGCAACTTGCGACGACGCTTCATGTGAATATGAATCATGCCGCGGATGTACCAATAGTGCTGCATGTAATTTCGACCCTTCAGCTACCATTAATGATGGAAGCTGTTGCTTATCAAACTGTTTAACTTTCACCATGTATGATAGCATGGGTGATACTTGGAATGGTGGAACATACACCCTAGTGGATCTAGCATCAACAGTCCTTTATTCAGGAACCATGGATGCAACAGCCAGTTCTCAAACCACTAACTTTTGTGTAGCAGACGGATGCTATTATCTGCAAATCAATGGCGGTGATTTCCCAAGCGAAATTTCATGGAGCTTAGCTGGAACTAACACAGGTACTTTAACAGGTACAGGCAGCACAACCTCAACGGGCGCATCGGTTGGAACGAATAACGACTGCTTTGGTTGTACCATTCCAACTGCGTGTAATTATAATCCACTTGCCACTTTTGCAAATAACTCAACATGTATTCTTGGTCCGTGTGTGGCTGGAGATAACCCCTGGACCGCAATTAACACCTCCCCATCCATTACCTCTACTTGCACCAATTACAATGGTACATTTACAGGAGCAACAGTTACTTCAGTTGCAAATTCTGCTGTAATTACAGGGGAAGATATTTGGTATAAATTCACGGCGGCACACAGTGCAATAAGTATTCAAGTTACTGCTCTGTCTACAAATGGTGTTATCGAATTGTTAGACAATACATATCAAACAATTGATACAGAAAATCTAACAGGTAATGGATTGCTCGAACGTATGAATATTGGTGGATTAACCATTGGCCAAACCTATTATGTTGGAGTACGAAACTACAACAGCTCCGTTGGAGCAGGTAACTTCAGCATTTGTCTTCAATACCTACGCTATACAACACCCATTTCTGGAGCTGGACCATTTTCACTTTGTAATCAATACAAAGCCGCATACAGAGGAGCCGGTGTTTCATATCGATTTGAATTCACACAAACCACTAGTCCAAATCTAACATTTACCCGAACTCAAGCGAGTGACGTGCTTATTCTAGGAAATTGCCAAGGTCTTGCTTTCAGCAGAAATTACAACGCAAAAATATTCGCCATTTATACTGTGCAAGACGGGTTGGGTAATAATGAAGTTGTTGAGTCGGCTCCACCAGCATTTACCGCTATGTCTACAGCAACACAACCAAGTTCAGAGTTAAAATCTACAGATCGTTGTTCAAGTGGAGCCCGACTTCGAAATGCCAATGTTTCAACTTTACCATGGATTTGTGGAAGTACTGCATGGCAGTGGGAGTTTACTAAAATAAATCCTTCTACAGGCCTTCCTATTGCTTCACCAATTACTTATATGGTGAATACAAACTCAAATATTCTTGGTTTGGGATTTGTTTCGGCCTTAGAATATGGTGCAACTTATTCTGTTCGTACAAGACCTTATTTTTTAACTGAAGCAGGCGTGTATGGTAACCCTCAAACCATGTGTATTGTATCCAGCGCAATGATTTTAAACGATGAAAATAAAGAACAACAACTGGTGCAAAGAAATGAAGTGTTGGAAGATGATTTGCAAAACCTAACGGCTTTTCCGAATCCGTCAACAGGTATTTTCATTCTTCAAATGCCTGAGACGCAATCTAAAGTCTTTTACCAAATTACCGACATGACAGGTAAAATCGTAGAAACGGGATTGATACCTGTGGGCACCACTCGTATGGATTTGAATCTATCTCATCTCGGAACTGGAATATACCAACTCCATACAAGAGACCCGAAAGACAATCAAGAACGCCTGAAGCTCGTAATATCAAATTAAATAAAAGGGGTGATTATTCACCCCTTTTCATTTCTCGCTGATCTATAAAATAAACCAATGAGGTCATAGCAGCCGCTCCGAGTTCAAGTTCCCTTCGGTTCACATTCTCGAATATATCGTTGTCAGTATGGTGGTAATCAAAATATCTTTGGCCGTCAACCTGTAACCCAAACAGCATCGTGCTTCCATTCTTCAGTGGTGAAATATCAACTCCACTACCCCCTCGTTTAAAAACATACAAATTGTAGGGGTCGAAGAAATTCTGTAAACCTTTCAACCATTCAACCTGTTCATCTGTTCCATCAAGAGAAAAACCCTTCGGGGTAAAACCTCCTGCATCACTTTCAATGGCCGCAACATGATTGAGTCCTTGAAATTTCGACGAGTCAGCGTAGGTTATTCCACCATCATTTCCAAATTCTTCATTTATATACAACACACAACGAATGGTGCAAGCTGGTTGATATCCAGATTGTTTTATTAAACGAAGAACCTCAATGCTTTGAGCAATACCCGCGCCATCATCATGTGCGCCCTCTCCTACGTCCCAAGAATCTAAATGACCGCCTACTAAGATGATTCGCTCAGGAAATTGAGTTCCCTTGATCTCACCAATAACATTGAACTGCTTAACATCGGGAAATAATTTACAATTCATTTTCATTTCAAAAAAAACTTTAGACCTTTCCAATTTTGTATGCAATGTATGGGCGTCCAAGCTTGAAATTGCTGCTGCTGGAATTTGAGGCGAATCTGATTTATAAGCCATTGCACCCGTATGCGGGAATCGGTCATCAGCCGAAGTTAATGAGCGAATGATACAACCTACAGCACCATATTTGGCCGCTTCCGACGCGCCATCACTTCGAATGGGGAAGGTATTACCGTATGCAGATCCCGTATTGATGAAAACTGGATCGAAAGCTTTGTTAAAAAAAACAATCTTGCCTTTAACTTCATTACCCTTTTTCTTTAAATCTTCAAAATCACGGCACTCAATGACCTCAGCCCTCAATACACCATTGGTGCCTATTGAACCTCCAAGTGCCTTAATTGGAATAACTATTTTTTTCCTTCCAATTACAATTGCTCCATATTCGTTTTTTTCACGAACCCACTTGGGCACCATGACTGGCATTTTCATTACCGTATCTGCAATACCCAACAAGGTCTTTTCTCCCCAAACTATTGCTTTGTCAGCATTTTCAGACCCTGCTATTCGATTGCCAATCTGCTTACAAAGTATTCTCAAATCATTGTGAGCAGCATTTTCTGAGAGGGCAATTTCATAAAATTTCTTAACGAAAACTGAGTCTGCCTGTCTGAATTGTGCATTCAGAATTATGCTGAACATCACGAAAAAAAGAATTGAAAATATATTTTTCATTGCATGTAAGAACCGTTGTTAATATCTAAAGCCTGACCCGTAATTGAGTTTTGCTTTCCTGAGAATAAAAATGAAACCAATTCAGCTATTTCGGAAGGCTCGGAAATATTTCCTGTTGGAACAAATCCCATCTGCTGCTTGAAACTTTCTTCATATGTTATTCCTGCTCTATCTGCCAAAAGTTGTATGCCCCTCTCAGCCATTTCAGTTCTTACCCACCCTGGAGTTAACGCATTGACTAGAATTCCCTCACTTGCATATTGAACCGCCAATGACCTGGTCAATCCAAGTAAACCCGATTTAGCTGTGCAATAGGCTGTGTAATTCGGAACTCCAAAACGAGCCAAACAAGATGAAGTAATAACAACATGCTTGAAACGCTCTTTCGATTTTTTTAAATAAGGCATAGCTTCCATAATGGTGTTGTAAGTACCTGTCAAATTGGTTTGAATAATTTCTTGCCAACGATCACCTTCACCATAGATATTCTCACCACCGACTCCTGCATTTGCAAAAACACATTCTACCGATTTGTTATTCAAAAGTTCTGACAGACCTTCTCTTAATCCCTCTGCATTGCAAATATCCATAGCAAGAATTGAATGATTTTCACGGTTTGCAAGCTGTTGTAGCACTTGATCAATTCTGGTTTTTGATCTTCCTATTAGAATCAATGCGTTTTCAGGATTTTCAGCAAGTAATTTAGCCGTGGCCTCACCCATTCCACTTCCGGCACCTGTTATTATTATAGTTTTCATCATTATGTTTGAACAAAAATAATTGAACCCGACTTTAAACGGATATGAAATATAATTTAAGCGAAATAACCGACCTGATTCTATCACGTAGATCCATTGCACCAGAAAATTTCAGCGATCGAAAAATTCAGAAAGAACAAATAGAAAAACTAATTCAATGCGCAGTATTCGCTCCAAATCACAAAAATACCCAACCTTGGCATTTTCATGTTTTTCTCGATGAGTCTATGAATCGCCTTCGTGAAATACTACCCACGCTTATACCAGAGTCTGATACTTCCAAAATAAACCGAATGAATATTCGGTTAAATCAAACCTCATCAGCAATTATTGTCACTTTTGCACCTACTGAAAAAGTTGATGAGGAAGAGGAATTAGTAGCAACCGCATGCGCCATACAAAACATGCTTCTCATGGCACATGCAAGCGGATTTTCAGGGTTCTGGTCAACACCAAAATTCATCAAAACAAAAGGCTTTTTGGAATTACTCGAATTACCTTCAAATCAAAAATGTCTTGGAATCATTTATTTTGGTTACACAAAAATGAATTGGCCATCTTCGCATAGGAAACCTATTGAATACGTAACAACATGGCATTGAGAATTCCATTCCTATTGGCTACTTTTTTGCTCTGTTCAATTTCTGAAATATCATCGCAAACAAAAGACGATTTTCTATTTGGATTTCAGCTTCGTCCTATTGTTCCCAATGGATATCTCAAGGCTGATCAATTGCAGGCAAGCTCTGAAAATCTCACCTATACTGCCTTCATTCGACCTAGTTTGAGTTTTGGTGCAATCATTCGGAAACCAATAGGTTCTTTTTGGAATTTAGAGACCGGTATCAATTTCATTCGCAGAAATTACAACTTGAATTTCAACTTAACAGATTCCGTTACGGTGAGCTCAAATCAGCAAATGTCATTCATTGGCTATGAGATTCCAATTCAAGGATTAATCTATGTTCAACTCGGTAAAAGATGTTACATGAATGCGAGTGCAGGTATGGTACTCGATTTTTTCCCAAGTGAGGCCGAATCTTTTAGCTCTGAGAAAATAGACTCTACCTATGTCGACTTCTCGCAAGTAACTTGGAGAGAATCATGGTTTAAATTGGCAGCACAAACAAATCTAGGATTTGAATACAGAACGAAAAATAAAGGTTACTACTATCTTGGGGCGTCATATCACCTTCCAATTGGAAGAATAGCAGCAAGTCAAGGAAAGGTTAATTACCCAAACCATTCACAAACCTTGTGGTTGGATTTACCTACTGGGTATTTTTCATTGGACTTGAAATACTTCATACATGACAAAAAAAAATAGGCTGCTTGAAACAGCCTATTTTCAATTCACACCTTCTTATTTCTTATTTCCGATAAGATTTAGAGTAAGAGTAAAATTGTTATCAATTGCCTTATCGCCCAAATTATCAAAGAATGACGAAGATCCGTATTTGATATCGAATTGAGTTCTATCCAAAACCAAAGTTCCTTTCACTGTAATCTGATTATTTCCACCGCTGATATTTGCATCGAAATTGACTTCTTTCGTAATTCCTTTAATGGTTATTTTTCCGTAAATCTTTTTCCCATCAAATTTGGTAACTTCAAAATTTGCCTCGGGAAATTTCACTGTATGAAAAAAGTCCTCGCTTTTCAGGTGATTCAAAAAATTTGCATTTGTACCAGCATCCTTGATGTCCGTGCATGCGATTGAGTTCATGTCAACCTTTACCTTTCCGGCTATGGTTTTTCCATCATTCGCAATACGAACAATTCCACTAGATACTTTAACTGTTCCTTCGTGACTACCTGTCTTTTTTGTTGCCTTCCAGTTGATGGTTGATTTCGTATAATCCAGTAGGTAGTTACCATTTGCAATTTGAGCAAAAGATTGAGCCGCCAACAAAACTGACGCCGCTAAAAACAAGATTTGTTTTTTCATATTATTTTGAGTTGTTTATGTTTCTAATTTTATCCAATAAATCACTTATTTCAGTTGCTTGCCCCTGATTCAAAACCTTTGACAACAAAAGATCCATTTCCATAGTTAAGTTATCTGTGTTGTTGATTAATGAAAGGCCTTTTTCTGTAATAATAACATCTACCTGCCTTCTATCTTGAGGACAGACAGTTCGTCTAACGAAACCCCGTTCAATCAACTTATCTATGAGCCTCGAGGCGTTGCTACTTTTATCTATCATCCGTTCACATACACCCATTACTGAAATTGGATTTCCCTTTTGTCCTCTTAATATTCGAAGTACATTGAACTGTTGGAGGGTAATTCCAAATGGCTTAAGCAGCTGACGATGTTCATTTTCCAACCAAGCAGCCGTGTACAACAAATTCACTCCTAGCCTATGGTAAGGACTGCTGAATTTGGTTTGTTTGATATCGATTTCGATGCTCACAGTGCAAATATATGTACATACATTAATTGTACAAACATTTATTTGAAACTTTTTTCTTTTTCTGCCGTAATACGAGTCATGAAAACACTTCTTTTTACACTCTCACTTCTTGCAATGACAATGACCAAAGCGCAATCCTTTGATCAGTCCAAAATTATTTTTGAAGGAAGAATAACAGAATTATTCTTCGACCGCCCTACTGAGAAATCGCTTTACCAAGCTACTGTTGAGGTTTGGAGTAATGATCAGCTCTTAAATCAATGGAAAAGTAATAAACAAGGTCGATTTCGAATTGAAACACCATATAGAGGAACGTATACCGTTGTTTTTAAAAAAGAAGGATACATCACGAAAAGTATACAAGTTGATGCATCAAATTTAAAGAATGAAGAGCTTGCGCTTCAAGTATTGGTGCAAGCAGACATGATTCTTTTTCAGGAATCAGAGGGGCTAGATTTTTCATTCCTTCAAAATAAACCTGTAGCAAAAGCAACAATCGGAAAAAGAAACCACGCCACTAAATGGGATGACAAATACAATGAACTCATCCAAGAACAAATTCAAAGTGAATTGAAGAAATTGGCCAATAATGAAGCAAGTTTATGAGAGCAACAATTATCACAGCTATAATTTTCTTTACATCTTTCACTGGATATAGTCAGGCACCGACGCATGTTCTAAACTTCAAGGGACGTTTATTCGAGATTAGTTTGAAGAACAATGCCGAAAAAATTCTAAAGACCGGAACCGTGAAGGTGTATCAAGATAAATCTTTGTATGTTTTCCTGGAGGCCACTCATTTCGGGGTTTACGATTTTCTTCTTCCGCTCGGTCATCGCTATATACTTGAGTTTAGCGGTGAAAATATGGTTTCGAAAAAAATTGAAATAGATGCAAGGCGCTGTCCTGAAGAAATTGAAAAAACGTCTGTTGATTTTGATGTTGTACTCTTTGCGCATGCATCTGATTTTCAATTTAATTCATTGAACGCCCCTATAGCTAAATACACTTGGGACCCGAGAATTGGAGTTTTATTAAATGATGATGATTATAGTTTCGATCAAACCAAGGCACTAAAAAAAGAGGTGCGGAAGGCGAAGAAAGCAATAGCCCTTGCAGAAAAGTAAAGGCTCATTACCTTCGCAAGAAAAAGCGAAGTGTCTAAAAAAAAATATTCAAGTAGTTTAGGTTTATTCAAATATCTCAAGCCCTATGCTTTTATTTTTAGCATAGGGCTTTTGCTTTTGGTTGTGTCTGGCCTTTTAGTCATAGTTATAACAGCCTTGCTGGGATTTTTAATGAGTCCCACTGGACAAAGTAGTATACCCGGTGGTACAATGAGTCAACAAATTTTAAAAATGTTTAATTGGCAAGGAGAATCTGCAACATCACAGACGCTGTTTGTCCTAGTGGGGTTGTTAATTATACAGGGAGTATTCTCATTTTTTAGGATATACATTTTCGCCTATGTAACTGAAAACGCCATGTTTCAGCTTCGAAAGGATACGTTTTCAAAACTCATTCGCATGCCCATGCAATTTTACAATGAGAAAAGGGTAGGCGATTTGAGTAGCCGACTAACTTCAGATATTACAGCCATTCAAGAAACTTTAACAACTACGCTTGCAGAATTTTTGCGTCAATCTGTAATTATCATTGTTGGTGTAGGTTGGCTTGTTGCTTATTCGCCTTATTTGACTTTAGTGATGTTGGGAAGCTTGCCCGTGATCACAGTAATACTCGTCTTTTTTGGAAGATTTATTAAAAAGCTGAGTAAAGAAACACAAGATAAAGTAGCAGAGGCTGGAGTTGTAATTAATGAATCCTTCACGAGCATTACTAGTGTTAAAGGCTTTTCAAATGAACCTTATGAATCTTCTCGATTCACAGAAAAGATATCTTTTGTTAAGCAATTTGCCATGAAAAGTGCGGTGTGGCGAGGAATGTTTGGAACTTTCATCA
>JBJTWB010000135.1:0-10834 GCA_046081505.1 Bacteroidota bacterium
TAATCCAACCAACATCATGGGGGCAAGCAAGCGCATTGCCGAATTAATTGTTCAAGTAAAAGGAGCTGCATTGCGATCTGTTGTTACCCGCTTTGGTAATGTATTGGGAAGCAACGGATCTGTGATTCCGGTGTTCCGAAAACAGATTGAACAGGGTGGACCGGTTACTGTGACTCATCCAGATATAGAACGCTTTTTCATGACCATTCCCGAGGCTGTGCAATTGGTATTGGAAGCCGCATCTGGCGATGGTAACAACGAAATTGTTGTTTTCGATATGGGAAAACAAATTCGAATAGCCGAATTAGCAAGGAAAATGATTTTACTCAGTGGACTTGAACCCAACGTAGACATTCAAATTGAATTCACAGGACTTCGCCCAGGCGAGAAATTGTATGAAGAGGTCTTAGCTTCTGAAGAAAACCTCAAGGCAACTCATCATCCGAAAATATTAAAGGCTTCTCCAAGAAGCATCAATGAGAGTGAATTGAATGAGAAATTAATTCATTTGCATCAAGCAGCCCTGGCGCAAGATAATATGATACTTGTGAGCATCATGAAGGAGTTGGTTCCTGAATTCAAATCAAATAATTCTACCTACAGTCAGCTTGATTAGACCATGGCCACATTGCGCACTGTAACACAAGCCGCAGAGTCATTGTATAAATCCTCTGGTAGCAAACACTTGGGTTTTTCCTTTTCCATTGCTTCAGAAAAGGAGGCAAAAGAGAAGTTAGATGCTTTGTGGTTGAAATTCCCAGACGCCACGCATATTTGCTATGCCTATGTCTTAAGGTCGGGTTTAGAACGAAGTTCAGATGATGGTGAACCGGCTGGAAGTGCCGGCAAACCCATATTGAATGTATTGAAGTCAGAGAAAGTATTGAACGTTTTGGTGGCTGTGATTCGTTACTATGGCGGAACTAAATTGGGAATTCCGGGGTTGATTGACGCATACAAATCGGCAGCAAAAATGGTTTTAGATCAGAGCCACATTGCAGATATTCAAGTAGAATGTGTTCTGTTTTTTCAATTGTCATATGATCAACAACCTGTTTTTATGATTCGCTTGAATAGAATGAACTACACCAAAAAAGAGATTCATCAAAATGAGCATTTTGAAATGTTAATTTCAGTGAACGAAGAAGACACCTCTCGTTTCATTGAAATGGCGGAAGAACTGAACGTTTTTGTTGAAGTTAAAAATTAATTTTCTTCTTCTTCTTCGTGGGTAAATAACCACACCATGTCATACGGAACCAAGTGAACATTGGTATAATAGAAGTTTAGAATTTCTTCAAATGTTTTTCCCTTTTTCGCCATATTCATAGCGCCTTCTTGACAAAGCCCTACACCATGTCCAAAGCCTTGACCAATAAAAACGGCTTCATTGTTTTGTAGGTGAACGGTGAAATAAGCAGACTTTAATTTCAGGTCGGTGCGAATTGTTTTCGTTGGAATTTTAATGTTGTTGTGTTGGTAATACATGACTTTTTTGCCCGGGAAAAAAGAGGTGATGCCGAGCGTGTCTGCTGTGTTTACTTTTTTGGTTTCTAAATATTTTGTCCAATCTTGAATAGGAATACGTTTTTCCCAATTGCTGTTGGGCATGCCCATGCAATACGGATCTGGTTTTCCTTTGCAATATGGTAAGGCTGCTTTCCAAACCATTTCTGAATTCAATGTGTGTCCACCACAATTGCTATGAAAGAAAGCCGTAATGAGATGAGCATTTTCATCAATAACTACGAGTTTTTGTGTTTGCTTTACAGCTTCTTCAATACTTGGATCTTTCCGATTTAAACCATGGTAGACTTGACAATGTGTTCCGTCGCATAAGTCGGAATGCGGATGTCTATCGAAATTATTTAACGCGTATGTTCTGCATAATACCGCTTGAACCTTGTAATATTCACTGGGTTTATTTGCGCCGCCTTCAGCCTCTACAACTCCAGCTACATACGTGTCCAAATTCAAAATATTCACTACATACATACTGCCTTTATCTGCAATAAGTTCAAATGATCCCCAATGAATGTAGCCACTCAGTTTTGCACCGTTTACTCCCAATGAAACATTGCCTTCCGGTTGCAGCAAGATGAAGGTAGCGCACTGACCGGTTTTTCCACCGGCTTTCCAATTCATACAACTATCTGTTTTTGTTACCGTACACATTTCTTTAGCGGCAATGGTAACGGTGGTAGTGTCTGATTTGAACATGCAGACTTGTTCAGATTGAAATTGAAGTTGTGTAATTTTCTTCTGAGCGAACAATTGAACACGAATGTTTTTCTGACCTTGAATGCATGGGGTCAGCAACAAAATAATTAGACCGAATAACAACTTCCTCATGTTACTAAAATAACGGCCCATTCATCAGAGATATTTCCTGTCTTTTCAAGTTGTAAACAGCAAAGAGTTATTAGTTCTTTTCGTTTCTTTGCAGGGTGTTGAAACCCTTGCTCATTATTCCCCCATTAACCCAACTGAATACACCGTATCCGGCTACGGCTTATTTAACCGGATTTTTGAATCAACAGGGAATTCAATCAAGACAAAAGGATCTGGGATTGGACATGGTATTGGACGTGTTCTCAAAAAAGGGATTCGAGCTTTTATTTGACGCCATTGAACAAGGCGATTTTAAATTGTCTCAGTCGTTAGATAGCATGGTGAAAAACAGACTGGCTTACGAAAGAACCGTAGATGCTGTTGTTTCATTCCTACAAAATAAAAACTACACTTTAGGCTATCGCATAGCCAATGGGGCCTATTTGCCAGAAGGCGCTCGATTCAAACAGGTGAAAGACTTGGAATGGTTCTTCGGAAACATTGGTGTTCAAGACAAAGCCCGATACAAATGCACCATGTATTTGGAAGATGTTTCAGATCTTATACAAGCCACCGTAGGTCCTCATTTTGGATTTTCGAAATATGCGGAACGTATTGCAAGAACAGCCGTTTCCTTCACACCTATTTGGAATGAATTGTTAAAACCAACCCATTATCTCGATGAAATTCTAGAGAAAAATATGGCTGCATATTTCTCGGAAGAGGTGCCACCAGTGGTGGGTTTCACTGTTCCTTTTGGTGGTAATTTATATGGCGCATTAAAGGCTGGCCAATGGATAAAAAAACATTTCCCACAAACACAAGTGGTCATGGGCGGAGGATACGCCAATACGGAGTTGCGTGAATTATCAGATGCTCGGGTTTTTGATTTTGTAGATTATATCACGCTTGATGATGGAGAAGGTCCTTTTTTGGCTTTGTTAAAGCATATTGAAAATCCCATTCAAAACACACACTTGAAAAGAACGTTCAGACGAACGCCCGCAGGTGAAGTAGAATTCGTAGATACGTTGGAAGGTGGAGATTTTTTACACAGCCAAAAGCCAGCACCGAAATACGAAGGACTTCGTTTTCATGATTATCTGTCTGTCATTGATATGCCCAATCCCATGCACCGTTTGTGGAATGATGGAAGATGGAATAAGATGACAGTTGCACACGGATGTTACTGGAAGAAATGCAGCTTTTGTGACATTACACTGGATTATATTGGAAGATATGACCAAACATCGGCTGCGCATTTGGTTGATCAAATGCAAGAGCTTATTGCGGAAACAGGTGAGACTGGATTTCATTTTGTAGATGAAGCCGCGCCGCCCGCAGCGTTGAGAGACTTGGCCGTTGAAATATTGAGAAGAGGACTGCAAGTTTCGTGGTGGACAAACATACGATTTGAAAAAACATTTACGCCTGATTTATGCCAACTTTTAGCAGCCTCAGGATGTATTGCTGTTACGGGCGGATTGGAGGTAGCTAGTCCGCGAATTTTGGCACTGATTGAAAAGGGAATTTCAATAGATCAAGTAGCACGGGTTTGTGCCGCGTTTCGCGATTCGGGTATTTTGGTTCATGCGTATTTAATGTTTGGTTTTCCAACACAAACCGCACAAGAGACCATTGATTCGCTCGAGGTTGTGCGTCAACTTTTTGAGAATCAACTGCTGTTGTCTGGACATTGGCATCAGTTTGCAATGACCGTGCATAGCCCAGTTGGAAAGGATCCTGAGAAATATGGAGTTGTTCGAACGGGCCCAGAGTTCGAGGGGTTTGCCAACAATGATTTATTTCATGAGGATCCGAAAGGTGCCGATCATGAACGGTATTCAGACGGATTAAAGAAGGCATTATACAACTATATGCATGGTGTTGGTTTTGATTTTCCTTTGAAGAAATTTTTCAATTTTCCCATTCCAAATCCGGTTGTGCCGCGAACACTCATTGAAAGATCTTTGAAATGGATTCCTTCAGATGATGTTGAGGCGAAGGGAATGCATTTGTATATGCATGAAACGCAGATGAAGGCCTTGAAGCAAAAAGGAAACGTGCATGAAATGTTATTTCTACACAAGCGCGGTTATGAGAAGTTGGAATTGCCCACGGAAGCCGCAGAATTCTTGATTCAAAACGAAAGTAGATTTTCGCTCATGCATGAGCAGACCATTACCCTGAATGAAGTATTGCATCATTTGAGTCAAGCGTTGGCATGCACCACACTGGAATTGGTTGAATATTCCTGGTGGAAAGCCATGCGCAAATACGTTTGGATGGTTCGACTTTAATTCTGTCTATTCGAAGGTTTTGAACTGCTATTGCCTTTTCCGAAACGTGGTTTTCCTCCGCGGTGATTTTTTCCTCCGCCCGATCTAGAGAAAGGTTTATGACTTGCGTTCTTTTTTGGTGCAGTTGGAAGCGGTCTGTAATTCGCAGGATACGGATGGTCTGTGATAACAGGAATTTCCAATCCAATGAGTTTTTGAATGTCGCGAATGTATTCCAGTTCTTCCGCATCGCAGAAAGAAACTGCTTTTCCTTCGGCTCCGGCACGACCGGTTCTGCCTATTCGGTGAACATATGTTTCTGGAATATTTGGGATTTCATAATTCACAACAAAAGCGAGTTCATCAATGTCAATTCCTCTAGCAGCAATGTCTGTAGCTACTAGTACCCGCGTATGACCTCCTTTGAAGTTTGACAAAGCGCGCTGTCTGTGATTTTGAGATTTATTGCCGTGAATAGCTTCAGCCTTAATGCTGTTTCTTGCAAGCAGTTTAACAACCTTATCTGCGCCGTGTTTTGTTCGTGTGAAAACCAAAGCGGCCCGAATGGACTTGTCTTTCAGCACATGAATAAGCAAATCTTTTTTATCTTCTTGATTTACGAAGTACAGGGCCTGCTCAATTTTTTCTGCCGTAGATGAAACAGGAGTCACCTCTACTTTTTTCGGGGTAGTTAAAATTGAATTTGCAAGTTCTTGAATGGCTTTGGGCATGGTTGCCGAAAAGAAAAGCGATTGTCTTTTTTTCGGAATAAGTTGAAGAATGCGTTTTACATCATGCACGAATCCCATGTCAAGCATGCGGTCTGCTTCATCTAACACAAACATGTTGATGTTAGCGAGCTGTATGAATTTCTGTTGAACCAAATCAAGAAGTCTTCCGGGAGTGCAAATGAGAATATCAACTCCGCCTTGAATGGCCCGCACTTGCGACGATTGATTTACACCACCAAATATAACGGTGTGTTTGAGGTTGAGGTGTCTGCCGTAGCTGCTGAAACTCTCTCCAATTTGAATGGCAAGCTCGCGCGTTGGGGTAACAATGAGAGCTCGAATGGGTTTTCTTCCCGGTGTTGATTTCGAGTTTTCAGAAAGTAATTGTAAAATAGGAATAGCGAATGCGGCGGTTTTTCCGGTTCCAGTTTGCGCGCATCCAAGTAAATCATGCCCTTCAAGTAAGATGGGAATGGCTTGTTCTTGAATGGGGGTGGGTGAAGTGTAACCTTCTTGACTGAGCGCTTTGAGTATGGGCTCAGCGATGTTTAACTTTTCAAAAGACATGAATTCAATAACCGTTTCATTTTGATGTGCTAACGCGAAGTTGCATAGCTTGGAATGAAAGCGTGCAAAGGTAGTGCTATCTGACTGAGAATAAAAAGTTTGTTTTTAGGCGTGTTTGCTTGTGAGGTACAACATTTCCGAATTCCATCGTAGATTAGTACAGTTCATTTTTTTTATTCAAAATAGATTATTTATTTTAAAAGGTACATTCACGAAATTCAATTTCAAACATGCACAAAAAATATTTTTATTTTTCCTTCATTTTCAGTTTTTTTCATGCCACACTGTTTTCTGCCTGTTCAGAAGCGAATCAGCCACAGGCACAACACCAAGTGGAGCAGGCGCCAAAAGATTCTGTTCCAGAAACGGTTTATAAATCAAATGGTGTTTTTAAGGAATTGAAACTGGTACGAGTTATTCAAAGTAAGAATGCAAATGTTTCAAATGAACTTACGGTTTATGAACGGGCAATTAATTCACCGAAATCGGTGATTTATTCAAAAGATGGTTCTAAATTTTATATTCACTCTCTTGAGGGACATACTACTGTGGTTTTTGATTCCAAGACTTTAAATAAGCTGAAGGAAATTCACCATGACTTTAATGAAACGAATGGTCATTTGTTTAAGAATGGAGAAAGTACTGTCTTTGATTATACATATAGACAGGAGAGAAGTCATTACAATCATTTCAAGGGTAAGCCAGTTGAAAGTTGTCTTTCTCACGGTGGAAAATATTTATGGGTGACGTATTATCGTCGAGATTGGGACCCCAAGGCGGTATCTCCTTCGGCAGTTGCTATTATTGACACGAAAACAGATGAAATTGTTCGGGTGATGCCATCTGGACCTTTGCCTAAAATGATTGCATGTTCAGGCGATAATAAATGCATTGCCATTACCCATTGGGGTGATAACACGGTGGGCTTAATTGATATTTCGAGTGAGAATCCAATGGACTTCAAATACACTTCCCATGTTGTGGTTGATTATCGTTTAAACATGAGTTCAATGCAAAGTGAGGATCGGGATGCGGCTTGCGGAAATTGCTTGAGAGGTACTGTTTTTACGCCTGATCATAAGAAAATTTTAATTGCAAAAATGGGTGGTAATGGTATTGCTGTAATCGATGTTGAAAGAGGTGAGCATATAGGAACCATTACAGGGAGTTACACGAATTTGAGGCATTTGGTCATAAATAACGGAGACGTGTTTTTAAGTTCAAATAAATTTGGAATGGTTCAAAGAGCAAGTCTAGACAGTATTTTGAATGGTGAATTCAACGAATCAAAGATTTCCGTTTTTAAAAATTGGAGAACTGTGAACGTTGGTGCAGGAGCAAGAACCATAGATGTAACAGATGATGGAAAATATATTTTTGCATGCATTAACAACGGGTGTAAAGTGGCTGTGGTTGATGCAGAGACCATGAAGAAAGTATTTGAAATAGATGCAGCGGCTTTTCCAGTAGGCATGTCATTATCGCCCGATGGAAAGCAGTTGGTAATTACCAGTCAGGGAAAGACAACTGCACCGGGTACAGGAAATACGGTTACGGTGTTTGAAGTGATATACGAGAACCAGTAATGAAAAAAAGCGTGTGATTGAATGTAAACTGGGGCGCGAATGAAATGGAATAAATCTCAAAAAATAACATTGCGATTGGGCTGTGCCCTTTTGATGTTTTGTATGTTGTTTTTTGTAATGTCACAAAAGGAAGAACCCATTCAAGTTGAACTTGTTCCTGCCATGCAGGAAAAGGTGATTGCATGGCATATTGGAGATTCATTGGTTGGGAATGCGGCTGACTCAATGATTATTGAAATGGATGAAGATGAGCTTCAAGATCAGTCAACGGCTGTTTCAGACTCGGTTCTTGGCAGCAGAGTTTTGCTCATTGGAGATTCTCAATTGGAGGGTTTGCGATTACCCATTTATAATTTCTGTCATTGGAACAACATGCATTTAGTTGCGTCAGTTGTATGGTACGGGTCTACTACAAAAGAGTGGGGAACATCAGATTCTTTAGATTTTTTCATTAAGAAATACAATCCATCCTTTGTGATTTTAGCCTTGGGATTGAATGAGTTATTTGTGAATGATATTCCCAAGCGCAGGGAATACATCAATTCAATTTTGGGTAAATTGAATTCGTTCCAATTGAAGCATTATTGGATAGGACCAGCGGCATGGAAGGCAGATAAAGGGGTAATTGCGGTTATGTCTGAATTAAATGGGAATCGGTTTTTCGATTCATCGAAGTTACCTTTAGAGCGGTCTGAAGATGGTCGGCATCCATCAAAAGACGCCGCATGGATTTGGGTTGAAGAGGTTGCGAAGGACATGACATTGAAGGGAATACTTCAGATAGATAAGCGCGGCGAGCGCGAACCGAAGTGTCAGAATTCACCATTTATTTTATTGAACAGATGATTGAATTGAATTGGACTTGGTTTTCAGAGTTGTTTCTTTATAATGAAGAGGTGCCCTTACTTTTTCACACCGGATTTTTCCTATTTATTTTCTCATTGTTTTTAATTGTATATGCCTTTGTTCAGCGCAATGAAACATACCGCAACTATGTGCTTATACTCTTTGGCTTTTATTTTTATTACAAGGCAAGTGGTTATTTTCTGCTGTTGCTGTTATCAACCATTGGAGCAGATTATTTATTCGCTTATTTACTCACGAGAACAAGTGATTGGAAGTGGCGTTTGGTGCAAGTTATAGGCTCCATCTTATTTAGTCTTTCGTTTCTCATTTATTTCAAGTACAAGAATTTCTTCATTGAAAATTACAATGAGTTAACGGGGAGTATGTATACTTTGTCTGTGGTTATACTTCCCATTGGAATTTCGTTTTACACGTTTCAGAGCATCAGTTTCGTGGTAGATATTTACATGAGAAGAATTGCTTTGCCAAGCATGCGTAATTACGTCTTGTATATGACATTTTTTCCGCACTTGGTTGCGGGGCCCATTGTTCGTGCGAGTGATTTTTTACCTCAAATTAAAAAGTATGTTCGAATTACAGCGCAAGAGGTTAAGGTGGCAATTTTTTTAATTTTCAAGGGATTTATTAAAAAGGCCATATTGGGTGATTTTGTAGCGCAGTACAGCGATTTAATATTTGATGATCCGGGAGTTTATTCGCCAACAGAACAGTTGGTAGGGGTGTTGAGCTATATGCTTCAAATCTTTTGTGATTTTAGTGGCTATACAGATATGGCCATTGGAATAGCGTTGTTGTTGGGGTATAAGTTGTGTACCAATTTTGATTCGCCTTATAAGTCATTAAACATTACCCATTTTTGGCGTCGTTGGCACATATCATTATCATCTTGGTTGCGCGATTACATATACATACCGCTTGGCGGAAACAGGCGGGGTTTTTATTTACAGTTGTTCTTTTTATTGTTAACCATGTTAATAGGAGGGTTTTGGCATGGAGCCAGTTGGAAATTTATTTTTTGGGGAGCAGGACATGGGTTGCTATTGATTTTGCATAAGCTGGTATTTAAGAGTTCCTTGCCATTTAAATTCATTCCTGAGCGGTTGTTGAGATTTGGAGGATGGTTTTTGACCTTTGTTGCGGTGGGGTTGTTGTGGGTGCCTTTCAGGGCCGAATCGTTGGAAGAAACGTTTTTGATTTATAGCAGTTTAATGCAGGGGTTTAGTATGAAAACCTTTATTGGGTTGGTGTATAACAATCCTTATTTAATGCTTTTCTTGGTTCTGGGTTTTTCACTTACGTTATTGAAATCGGAATGGAAGAATGGCTTACGAGCTTGGTTTATTCGTCAAGATTATATTGTACTGGCTCTTTTTTTTGTGATACTTGTTCAGGTCATGTTGCAATTTCAGTCGAGCAATGTTGAGCCATTTATATATTTTCAATTTTAAAGAACTTTTTTTCTCAATGCATTGCGAATCGATTAAGAGTTAAAATTTGTTTTAACCCGAGCAGCTGTGATGAATCGAGTAAACAATTTTTCCTTTCTCAGCACTAAATTGGAAGTAAGTGTTTAATATTAAATCAGGTCTTTTTGCAATTTCCTTAATTTTTAGAGTCTCAATTTTTGACAGACATAGTTGCCATGCTATTTCGGAATCAATGATGAAAGTTCGAAGTTTAGGATTCTCATTTTTAACTTCTATTTTCCCATCCTCAGATACGTCTATCTGAACAATATCGACAGTTATGTAGTATGCGCCATTTCTATAGTAAAGCTCTTTTATTATCGCGTCATCTTTTTGTCTACTTTCAAGACAAATATCCTGAGAAAGAATCATCCCAAATGACAATGTAAAAAAGCAGAGAAATAAAATTTTCATCTTCATAAAATTGAATATTTTACGATGCAATTTACGTTGATTTTTACAAAACTATTGGGATGAATTTCCCAAATCTGTTCTTCAAACCCGATAATAATGAAGGCTAACTGCGGGCTTTATTCAAACTGAAAATCCTGAAGCGGTTGTGATTCAACTACCTCAGGATTTATTTTAAGTGGAGATAATCGATTTCGGTTGAATGAATATGAAAAAAATGGAATTGCTATGATTTTACTTCTTCTTGTATTGGATTTTGCGTCAATGGGAAGATCAGATTCGGATTTATTTGCAACTTATATATTTCAATTTAGTTTGGACTCAACGGCAGAGTTCTTCCGCAAAGAAGAGTTTTTCTCAAGTGCAATGTGCTTATTATCGCTTTATGGCCTTGTTCCTATTTCTTTTAATTGGTTTCATGGGTTATGGAATAGGTTAGTTTGGGGTTATCATAAAATAACAATATCTTACAATCCCTTCTCAAATAAGTCGACATTTACGGATTTAAATAGGAATGAAGAGTCAATAACTATTCAAAGGAATCAAGGAGAGAGTGTCATAAATACTGAAATTTTGCTTTCGCAGATAAAGGAATT
>JBJTWB010000136.1:0-1426 GCA_046081505.1 Bacteroidota bacterium
CGACCTTTGGGTTATGAGCCCAACGAGCTACCAACTGCTCCACCCCGCAATATAAAATCCCAAATGGGAATGTAAATATAGCTAATTTTGTTCGAGATATGCAAGAAGAAAAAAAAGAAATAGAGAATTTGCCAATTCACAAAGCCGGTTTTGTCAACCTCATTGGTAATCCAAATGCGGGAAAATCAACACTCATGAACGCTTTGCTAGGTGAGAAGTTGAGTATTGTTACTCCCAAGGCACAAACTACACGACATCGAATTATGGGAATTCTCAATGGAGATGATTACCAAATAGTTTATTCAGATACCCCCGGTGTTCTTGATCCGAAATACAAATTACATGAGGGAATGATGAAAGCCGTAGGATCAGCTTTAACTGACGCTGATCTGATTTTACTTGTTATTGATTTATCAGACAGTACCCCTTTCCATGCTGCTACACTTGAGAAGTTAACCAAAGTGAAAATTCCCATTTTTGTTGTGTTGAATAAATATGACCTTGCTGGAAATGAAGGCGCAAATGAAGCTTTTTCACACTGGCAAGCCATTTTACCCGAAGCTCGAATTTTCCCTGTTAGTGCACTTGAAAATATTCATACGAAAGAACTGCTCAACGAAGTAATTGCTGTGCTTCCTGCTTCACCCCCGTATTTTCCGAAAGATGAACTTTCCGATAAGACCATGCGATTTTTCGCAAGCGAAATTATTCGGGAAAAGATTTTTATGTTGTACGAAAGAGAAATTCCATACTCATGTGAAGTACTGATTGAATCGTTCAAAGAGGAACCTGATATTACACGGATTTCTGCAGTCATCTTAACCGAACGCGACTCACAGAAAGGTATCATCATTGGGCATCAAGGAAAAATGCTGAAGCGAGTAGGAACAGAAGCAAGAAGAGATTTGGAGGCATTTCTCGGAAGAAAGGTTTTCCTACAAACACACGTGAAAGTAGAGAAGTGGAGAAATAATTTAAGAACGTTGACCCAATTGGGATACATGGAGCAATAATGGTAGTTTTTCCAAATGCAAAATTAAACCTTGGCCTGTTTATCACTGAAAAACGTGGTGATGGTTTTCATGATTTGGAATCTCTATTTGTACCCATTCCATTAGCCGATATTCTTGAAATTCTTCCCGCGAATGCATTTCAATTGACGGTTACCGGACTTTCCTTTTCTGCTGACTACACGGATAATATTGTTTATAGGGCTTGGAAGCTACTGAACGAAAGGCACAATTGTCCGCCGGTTCAGGTATTTCTAAGAAAAATTATTCCAAACGGGGCTGGAATGGGCGGAGGCTCTTCAAACGGTGCATTCATGCTACAAGCGCTCAATGATCTTTTCCAGTTGCAAATAGACAATGATGTTCTACTAAACTATGCTGCCCAATTGGGAAGCGATTGTCCGTTTTTTCTTTAC
>JBJTWB010000137.1:0-6882 GCA_046081505.1 Bacteroidota bacterium
TTTACACGAAAATTCAAGGCTATGTCCAACCCAAATTCAAAAATTATTGGTGAAGGTTTAACATATGACGATGTGTTGCTGGTTCCAGCTTATTCAGAGGTACTTCCTAGAGAGGTCTCTATCGCATCCTCATTTTCGAAAAATATTGTACTGAATACTCCCGTTGTGGCTGCCGCTATGGATACAGTTTCTGAGAGTTCAATGGCTATTGCTATGGCAAGAGCTGGGGGTATTGCTGTCATTCATAAAAACATGAGTATTGCTGCTCAAGCTGCTGAAGTTCGCAAAGTGAAACGCAGTGAAAGCGGTATGATTCAAGATCCCATCACCCTCTTAGAGTCTGCAAACGTGGGCGATGCTTTGGGTATTATGGCTGAACATAAAATTGGAGGTATTCCTGTTGTTGATGGAAACGGAATTCTGAAGGGAATTGTGACCAACCGCGACCTGCGCTTTGAAAAAGATTATTCCAAAGCTATTGTGGATGTCATGACTTCCCAAAATTTGGTTACTACAGATAAACCCAAAGATCTGGTTGCCGCGGAGGCCATACTTCAAGAGAAGAAAATTGAGAAGTTGCCTGTTGTTGCTCCTGATGGAAAGCTTCTAGGACTAATCACATACAAAGACATTATTAAATTGAAACGTTACCCTCATGCGTGTAAAGACGGTTTGGGACGTTTGCGTTGTGCCGCTGCAGTGGGCGTTACAATGGATACCATGGAACGTGTTGAAGCTTTGGTAAAAGCGGGTGTTGATGCAGTTATCATTGATACTGCGCATGGTCATTCGAAAGGTGTATTGGATACTTTGAGAAAAGTAAAAGAAAAGTTTGGTCAGAACATAGACGTAGTAGTAGGAAATATAGCCACTGCTGAAGCCGCCTTGGCATTGGTAGAGGCTGGAGCCGATGCGGTAAAAGTGGGTATTGGGCCGGGTTCAATCTGTACAACACGCATCATTGCCGGTGTGGGTGTTCCTCAATTATCAGCAGTAATGAATGTTGCTGAGGCCTTACAAGGGACTGGTGTTCCAGTTATTGCCGATGGTGGAATTCGCTTCACCGGTGATATCTCCAAAGCATTGGCTGGAGGTGGTTCAACCATTATGATTGGTTCTATGCTTGCAGGCACAGAGGAGTCTCCCGGTGAGACCATCATTTATGAAGGAAGGAAATTTAAATCGTACCGTGGAATGGGTTCTTTAGAGGCAATGCAACACGGTTCGAAAGACAGATATTTTCAAGACGCTGAAGACGATATTAAGAAATTGGTACCTGAAGGAATTTCAGGACGCGTGCCGTTCAAGGGTTCTGTCATGGAAGTAATGCATCAAATCATAGGCGGCCTTCGCGCAGGAATGGGATACTGCGGTGCACGTAACATTTCAGATTTGCAAAAGGCAAAGTTCGTCCGCATCACCAACGCGGGTATCAAAGAAAGTCATCCGCATGATGTTGTAATTACAAGAGAAGCACCAAATTATAGTTTTAAATAATATCAAATTTGAAGAGTATGAAGAAAATTGTTTTATGCCTGTTGGCAATTTCAATTTCGGTTTTGGCCTGGGCACAGCCAAACAAGCAAGCAGTGGTACTAACCATTGACAAGGAAGAAGTAACCCTAGAGGAATTTGAGAATATTTTCTCTAAGAACAAAAAGGATACAGTTATAACTAAGCAAGCACTCGATGACTACATGCAAATGTTCATCAATTTCAAACTGAAGGTACATGCTGCCAAAGACGCGGGTCTTGATACAGTTTCCAAATTCAAGTATGAATTGAATGGTTATCGCGCACAGCTTGCTCGTCCATACATGACCGATCAATCAAAACTCGATGAACTTATGAAGGAGGCCTATGCGCACATGCAAGAAGAAGTTCGCGCTAGCCACATTTTAATTGAGTGCAAGCCAGAGGCATTAGCTGCAGATACCTTGAAAGCATGGAATAAAGCCATGGAAGCAAGAAAGAAAATACTTGCTGGAGAAAAATTTGCAGACGTAGCGGTGAAATACAGCACAGACCCTTCTGTAAAGAAAAATTTTGGTGATTTGGGTTATTTCACGGCCTTTCAAATGGTTTATCCGTTTGAAAAAGGAGCCTATGATACCAAGGTGGGTGAAATGTCAATGCCTATTCGTACCAAATATGGTTATCACATTATTCAAGTGACAGGAAGAAGACCTGCACGCGGCGAAATTCACGTTTCTCACATTATGGTTAAGCCGCAAAAAGAAGGAGATAAGGATATGGCCGAAATTAAAATCAATGAAATCTATCAAAAGGCCTTGGAAGGAAAACAAACTTTCGAAGAGCTTTGCTCTTTGTATAGTGATGATGTAACAACTAAAAACAAAGGCGGTGAACTTCCTTGGTTTGGAACCAACAAAATGGTTTCTGAATTTGAAGAGGCTGCCTTTGGATTGAAAGCAGATAAAGAAATTTCGAAGCCGTTTAAAACCACATACGGCTGGCACATTGTAAAGCGAACAGGGTATAAGCCTGTTCCTGCTTACACTGCAGTAGAAAAGGAAATTAAAACCAAGGTTTCCAAAGACACACGTGCCGATCAAACAAGAGCTTCTTTTTTAAAGAAAATTGGAAAGGAATACGGATTCGTTTACAACGAAAAATATGCAATCAAACTTGCATCGAAAGCAGATAGCAGTGTTTACGTGGGTAAGTTGAAAGCGAAAACTAGCTTATTGAAAAAACCACTATTTGTGCTCAATGGAAAATCTACCTCTGTTGGCGACTTCTACGCCACAATGGTGAATCGCACAGGTGCTAGTACCAATTTGAATCCTGAAGATTATGTGAAGGCAGAAGCGAAATTATTTGCTGAGAACGCGCTTATGACTTTCGAGAATGGTAAATTGGAAGAGAAGTATCCCGCATTCCGCCTGCTTATGAAAGAATACAAGGAGGGTATTTTATTATTTGAGTTGACAGATGAAAAGGTATGGACCAAAGCAGTGAAGGACACCACGGGATTGAATGAGTTTTTCGAAAAAAACAAAGCGAGTTTCATGTGGCCAGATCGTGCGCAAGTTGTGATTTACACTTGTGCCAACAAAGACATTGCGAATGCTTTGCGTAAAATGTTAATTGCAGGCAAGTCTCCTTCTGAGGCCGCAGCTGAATTGAATCAAGGTACTCAATTGAATCTGCAAACGGAAGGCGGCCTTTTCAGTATTGATGACCGTGAGGTGTTGGGAAAAATTCGTTGGACCGAAGGTTTAAGTGAAAACATAGAAATGAATGGTCAGGTTGTGGTGGTGGATATACAAGAAATTTTAGGTCGTTCTCCTAAAAAATTATCAGAGGCTAGAGGATTGGTAACCACGCAATACCAGAATCTTCTAGACGAACAATGGATTAAAGAATTACGCAATACACACACCTTCAAAATACATGAAGACGTGTTGTACCAATTGACCAAATAAAAAAGTAAAATTTGTGTTCTTTATCCGTTACAAAAGTCTTTAAGTTCGAAGCATATGATTAGAATGATTTTCTTTTTATCACTGTTGGTCTCTGTTGGACTGCACGCACAGCCAAAGCCAGGGATTACCATTGATAAAATAATTGGTGGTGTGGGAAATGAAATCATTCTGCTTTCAGAACTTGAAAACGCCAAATATGAAATTTCACAGGGAAAGTCAAATTTTCCAAGACAACGTGAATGCTCCTTGTTTGAAGATTTGATGTATCAGAAGTTGTTGCTGCACCAAGCAAAATTGGATAGTGTAGAAGTAACCGACGGAGAGGTAAACAGTCAAGTTGAAAGAAGAATCAGTTATTTCTTGGAGATGTTCGGTTCGGTGGAAGCATTTGAGTCATATTACGGGAAATCTGTTGCGGAGCTGAAAATTGATTTCTTCGATTTAATTAAAGACCAAATATTGGTTCAAAAGAAACAAGAAGAAATTACGAAGAATGTACAAATTACACCTTCCATGGTTTTAAAGTATGTGAATACGCTACCTGTTGATTCACTGCCACTGATTGGTGAGCAAATTCAATATTCTCAAATAGTCATAGCTCCCATGATTCCAGAAAAAGAGAATCAGCGAATCATTCACTTCTTAGACAGCATTCGAGCAGATATTGTTGCAGGTAGAACAAGTATGACCATCCAAGCCAGACGCTGGAGTGAAGATCCGGGGTCGAAATACAAAGGCGGATGTTATGACATGTTGCGCAAGGGTTCCTTCGTTCCTGAATATGAATCCGCCGTTTTCACCACTTCAGAAAATGACTATTCACCTGTGTTCAAATCGGTATACGGATACCATTTTGTTAAAACAGTAGAGAAAAGAGGTGAGTTTTATAGATCTTGTCACATCTTAATGTCGCCTAAAATTTCCGATGCTGATTTCGATAAGTGCCGATTGCAAATGGATACCATTTATCAAAATTTGAAAAACAATAAAATTTCTTTCTCTGCTGCGGCATCTCGTTTCAGTACGGATGAAGACACGAAGAATGCTTTCGGTAAGGTCATGAACATGCAGTCTGGAGGTTCGCGTCATGACGTATCAAGCCTAACTCCAGAATTGAATTTGGCTCTCTCAAAATTGCAAGTCGGGGAATTCTCAGAACCTATGGTAATGAAGCAGCCCAACGGTAAAGATGCCTACGTTATTTTTAAAATAGATGCGCGTATTCCTGCTCACAGAGCCAATATGGAGCAAGATTATGAGTTGTTTCAAGCCAAGACAGATGCGCTTGAAAAGCAACGCGTCACAGACACTTGGGTGCAGAAAGCTTTGAAGAAAAACTATTCGTTCATAACAGAAGAATACAAAAATTGTACGTACCGTTTTAATTGGAATTTGAAATAGAAAATCATGACGAATTACACATCAGACGCAGAGGCATTGCAGGCCTTAAAGAATAAGGTAGAGTTGCTGAAGTTTGAAATACAGAAAGTAATGGTCGGACAAGATGATGCTGTTCGAAATGTGCTTATTGCTATTCTAGGGAATGGCCACTGCTTACTTGTTGGTGTGCCAGGGTTAGCAAAAACCTTATTGGTGAATACGGTTTCTCGTGTATTAGGCCTTTCATTCAATCGCATTCAATTTACTCCTGACTTAATGCCCAGTGATATTGTGGGTTCAGAAATTCTTGATGAAAGCAGACAATTTAAATTTGTGAAGGGGCCTCTGTTTTCAAATATCATTTTGGCTGACGAGATCAATAGAACTCCGCCTAAAACGCAAAGTGCTCTTTTAGAGGCCATGCAGGAACGACGTGTAACAGCAGCCGGAACAACCTATCAACTCCCTTCTCCTTTCTTTGTATTAGCAACTCAGAACCCAATAGAACAAGAAGGAACGTATCCGTTACCTGAAGCACAATTAGACCGTTTCATGTTCAATATTTGGGTTGACTATCCGAAGTTAGAAGAGGAAATTGCAATTGTAAGACAAACAACGAGTGGTGGAAGCGCAGAACTAAACACCATTATCACTGCAGAAGAAATTGAATTCTATCAGCAGTTAATTCGAAAAATGCCAGTAACTGACCACGTCATAGAGTATGCTGTTAAGTTGGTATCTAAGACAAGGCCTGGAAGAGAACACGCAGATCAACTAGCGAATCAATACCTCAGCTGGGGAGCAGGGCCAAGGGCCTCACAATACCTGATAGTGGCAGCTAAGGTAAATGCAGCCTTAAATGGAAAATACAGTCCAGATATTGAAGACGTGAAGGCTGTGGCAGTAAACATATTGCGTCATAGAATAGTACGTAACTACAAAGCCGAAGCAGACGGATATTCAGTAGAAAAAATCATTGAATCGTTGTTGTGAAAATTGCAGTGAATACGCGCCTTCTCATTCCTAACAGATTAGAGGGAATAGGTCGATTCACGTATGAGATTTTTAAACGCCTTGTCATTGCGCATCCCGAAGTGGAGTTCCATTTTTTTTCAGATAGCAAACCCCTTCCCGAATGGCAATTCGGTAGGAATGTTTTTCAGCATTGCTTATTTCCACCGGCACGAAGACCCTTTTTATTTGATTGGTGGTTTGATTGGGCTGTGCCACGAAAGTTGAAACAACTGAAGATTGATTTGTTCGTTTCTCCAGATGGTCATGCTTCCCGAAAAAAAATAAATCAATTGTGTGTTATTCATGATCTTAACTTCATGCATCACCCAGAATTTTTAATTCCACAATATGCGAAGTATTGGCGAACGAGAACGCCAGAATTTATTCAGTACGCAACGCGAATTGCCACGGTAAGTGAATTTAGCAAACAAGATTTATGCGCTACTTTTTCACTTGAATCTGAAAATATTGATGTCATTGGCAATGGTTTTAATTCCAGCTTTAAACCCGTCTCAGAGGATCAAAAAAAGCAAACCCAATTGGAATTGACAGGCGGAAGACCTTATTTATTATTTGTTGGTAGCCTGCATCCAAGAAAAAATGTGCACGGCATAGTTGAGGCGTTCAATGCTTTTTGTAAGAAGAATTCTACGCATGATTTGATTCTTGCGGGAAGATTATTTTGGGATTATCCGGAATTGAAGGACGCTTTGAAAAACGCATGCACAGGAAGAATTCATGAGATCGGGTTTCTTCCCAATGAAAAACTTCCTGGGGTGTACGCATCGGCTGAAGCCCTGGTATTTCCTAGTTTTTATGAAGGTTTTGGAATTCCTTTATTGGAAGCAGAGATGTGCGGAATACCAGTAATAACATCTAAAGGAAGTGCAATGGCAGAAATTTCAAACGGCACGGCTTGGTTGGTGAATCCATACAAGACTGAAGAAATTGTTGAGGCCATGAACGCTCTGGTAGCCGGCCAACGCAAAATAAAACTTCGTGACACTGGAATGCTGTACACTTGGGAATCAGCTGCCGA
>JBJTWB010000138.1:0-7745 GCA_046081505.1 Bacteroidota bacterium
CAGTGGTTGCATCTAAGTGAGCAAATGTGGTTGCTGGCGCGGGGTCAGTCAAGTCATCTGCAGGCACATATACCGCCTGAACAGAAGTAATGGATCCACGTTTGGTTGAGGTGATACGCTCTTGCATAGCTCCCATCTCAGAGGCAAGTGTTGGTTGGTAACCAACAGCAGAAGGCATACGACCTAATAGGGCCGATACTTCAGAGCCTGCTTGAGTGAAACGGAAGATATTATCAATGAAGAAGAGAATATCACGACCACCAGATTTTTCATCACCGTCACGGAAATATTCAGCAACTGTAAGACCTGAAAGTGCTACACGAGCACGAGATCCGGGGGGCTCATTCATCTGACCAAACACCAATGTTGCCTGGCTCTTCGCTAATTCTTCTTTATCAACCTTCGTTACATCCCAGTCACCATTCTCCATTCCATGAACGAATTCTTTACCGTATTTAATTACGCCAGACTCAATCATCTCACGTAACAAGTCATTTCCTTCACGTGTACGTTCTCCAACACCTGCAAACACAGACAAACCTTCGTAAGCCTTTGCAATGTTGTTAATCAATTCCATAATCAATACCGTTTTACCTACACCCGCTCCACCGAACAATCCAATCTTTCCTCCTTTTGCATAAGGCTCAATCAAGTCAATTACTTTGATACCTGTATACAATACTTCGGTAGAGGTAGACAAATCTTCGTATCTAGGAGCAGCACGGTGAATACCATAACCACCTTCCTTACTTACTTCACCAATACCATCGATTGCTGTTCCAACTACGTTGAAAAGACGACCTTTGATTTGATCTCCGGTTGGCATGGTAATGCTTTTTCCTAGAGCAACAACTTCAGCACCGCGCTGAAGACCTTCCGTAGCATCCATTGCAATGGCACGCACTGTATCTTCACCCACGTGCTTTTGACACTCAAGAATGAGATCATTCATGCCGTTGCGCTTTACTGCTAAAGCGTCTAGAATATTTGGAAGTTTTTGACCTGTTGGAAACGTTACGTCTACCACAGGACCAATGATTTGTACAACTTTACCTGATTGTGCTGACATTTATTTAGAATTGAAATTCGGGTGCGAAAATAATACATCCTCGGCAATAAGCAGTGAAAAAAAGTGTTAATGTGGCAAAAATGAGAATTACCCGTAACTTTGGCCCAACTTTTCCAAAACCATGACTCAATCTGAAAACAACAACTTACAATCATCGAACCTGCTTGTATTGGTCTATAAATGGAGAAAGCAGCTGATAGGTCTTACGCTCATAGCTGCTGTTTTGGCTGCTGTAGCTTCGTTTTTAATTGAAGAGAAATACAAGAGTACGGTTGTTCTTTTTGCTTCCCAACAACACAGTTTTGGTGAACAGTTATTGGAAGATGTAAAAAAACAAGATTTACTTGCTTATGGTGAAGAAGAAGATGCTGAACGCTTAATGCAAATTATCAACTCTGATCAAATTCGTTCACGCATCATTGAAAAATACAATTTGTGGCAGGTGTATGAAATAAAAAAAGAAGACCGCGGAGCCAATACACTCATTGGAAAAGTGTATGCCGACAATGTTGCAGCCAATTTAACCCGGTTTGGTTCTATTGAGATTACGGTAATGGATGCAAGTCCAGATAGAGCCCGTGACATGGCCAATGACATTGCTGCCCTTACAGATTCAGTGAGCAATAAGATGAGAAGTGAACGTGCCTTGACCGCCTTCCTTTATGCCAAATCTTCTTTGGAAGCTTTACAAATTGAAATTAAAACCCTTGAAGACAGCATGCAGCAACTGCAGCGCCGTGGGGTTTATAGCTACAAGGACCAGATTGCTTATTTAACCGAGCAGTATGGAACTGCCATTGCGGAGGGACACCCAGACCGTGCTCAAGAGATTAAAGATCAGATGGATTTCCTTTCTCAATATGGTACACAGTATAAAAAACTGGAGAGTGAAATTGATGGTGGGTATGAAAAAATGCAAGTTTTACGCAAACGATTTGACTTAATGAAAATTGACGTTGAATCGCGTTTATCCTCGCAATTGGTAGTTGACAAAGCAGCGGCTGCAGATAAAAAATCTTATCCCGTTCGTTGGTTAATTGTGGTTATTTCTGCTCTATCTGCCTTTGTATTTGGGGTGGCCGCTATTTTAGTTCGGGAGAATTTACATCTCTTGAAAAAATTTGACTAGTCTATGAACGCTGCAACGTTCCAACTCAGTCCAAAACAATTTTTCTTTTGGGGCGTCTTATTCGCACTCATTCAAGCCATTTGCATTGCCTTTGAATGGTATTTCATTGCGCTCATTCCATTCCTTGTTTTTGCATTCTGGCTAGCCATTTATAGAATTGAATGGATCTGGTTCTTCACTGTTTTATCGACCCCATTCAGTATTAATCTGGAATCTTTGGAAATTGCGCCCATTGGCATGTACCTTCCAACTGAACCCGTTATTGCGGCTTTGTTGGTATTAATGATTTATAAAATTTTATCTCGACAAAGCGTAGACCAAACCATCTACAAACATCCATTCACCAAGCTTTTGGGGTTGTATTTGTTGTGGATGATTTTCACAGCGGTAACCAGTGAATTTCCGGTCGTTTCATTCAAGTTCATTGCTACTCGCTTGTGGTTCATCAGTGGTTTTTATCTGATAGGAACACAACTGTTTCAAAATTCAATAAACATCAATCGTTTTTTCGGATTTTACCTTGCTCCCTTTATGGTGGTCATTGGATACACGGTGTTTCGGCATGCTCAATTCTTATTCGACAAAGAGAGTGCGCATTGGGTCATGGAACCCTTTTTCAAAGATCATACGTCATACGGTGCCGTGCTTGCCATGTTCTTTCCGGTTGTTATTGGTCAACTTTTCTTATCAAAGAAAAATACGCTCCTTACTTTTCTGTACTACCTGGCATTCTTGGTGATTACCATTGGATTGGTATTATCTTACACACGTGCGGCATGGATTAGTGTATTCGCGGCAGCGGTATTGTTTGTTGTTTTGCTATTGAAAATTAAATTAAAGACGGTCCTCCTTACAACGTTCAGTGCCATAGCTATCTTGCTTTTCTCTTGGAGCAGCATTGAGCAACAATTGGGGCAAAACAAGCAAGAAAGTTCTGATAAGTTAGACGAACACGTAAGTTCCATTTCCAATGTTTCTTCTGACGCTTCAAACTTAGAACGATTGAACCGATGGAATTGCGCCCTGGCTTTATTTCAGGAAAGACCATTTACCGGGTGGGGTCCTGGCACCTATCAATTTGTATATGCGCCTTTCCAACGTGCGAAAGACAGGACCATTATTTCTACTAACAACGGTGATGGTGGAAATGCGCACAGCGAATACCTGGGCCCTTTGGCCGAACAAGGCATCTTCGGAACTGTGCTTGTTTTAGCTATTCTATTTTATCTCTTGCATCTTGGATTTAAACTCTATTACCGAGCGCGCATTCGGGAAAACAAAATAACAATTGCCATGGTGTTTTTGGGATTGTTCACCTACTTCGTTCATGGCACATTGAATAATTACCTCGACACCGATAAAGCTTCAGTTCCTTTTTGGGCTTTTTTCGCCATTCTTGTGTCCATGGATATTTACCATGAAAAGGAAAATGTTATTTCCAATTCAAACCAAGAATAGCCACATCATCTGCAAATAAATTTTCACCTCTGGCCTTATGAACAGCCTGTTCAACATCGAACACAAGATCTTTTGCTGTTTTTGCCTTGGACATGCTTTCCTTCACACGCTCCAATCCGTAATCTTCATCCTGCGCAATTTCAACTTCCACCAATCCATCTGTATAACACAGCATGCAATCTCCGGAAGAAACACGCACCTCTTGAACAGAAACAAACGGTAATTCATCGAGCATGCCCAGGCCAATAGAGGTGGCCTTCAATTCATTTATTCCACTTTGCGTTCTGTGTAAAATAGGGTTGTGACCACAATTGATGTATCGAACCGTATTCAACTTCGAATCGAACTCGGCAAGGAAAAAGGTTATGAATTTCTCTCCCTGAGCAGCATTCCAAACACGTTCATTGAGTTTTTTTGCGAGCTTCAAAAAATCTACTTGCTCCATTTCAAAAGCATTCCGCACGTATGCTTGAAAATTCGACATAAGAAATGCAGCAGGCATTCCTTTTCCTGAAACATCGCCAATGCAAAAAACCCACTTTCCATTTTGTGTTTCAAAAACATCATAATAATCACCCCCAACTTGCTGATGGGCCCTATAAAGCCCTTGCACATCCCAAAAAGGTGTATTCGGAAACACAGAGGGCAGAAGCATCATTTGCATTTCAGCTGCAAGTTCCAATTCTTTTTTGAGTCTTTCTTGTTGCACAAAATTGATAAGTAGGCGCTTGTTTTCAAGAGCAACAGCCAAAACGGAAGTTAAGGTTTGAATGAAATGCATGTGTTTAACCGCAGGGCTAATTCCCATTGACTCTTGTTGGTCACCGGCTAAAACCAGTGCCAAAGGCTCGTTGTTATGCAAAACTGGAATGAGCACATCATACTCGCTATTTTCTGAAAATGACACGCCCGTATTTTCAAAGAAAAATTCTCTATCCGGAATTTCAAACGCAGTATTTCCTTCACCATAATTAAGTACACATTCCCATGCACCACGATTAACGTACAAAGCAAATTTGCTTATACCCAAATGCACATCTACAATATTTTGAAACTGAAACAGCAATTCTTCTTCAGACCAATTGGCGTTGATTGCTTCCGTTAGTTCCAACAAGGCGTTCAGTTTGAAATCGCGTTGTTTTAATTTATTGTTTAATCTTGAAGATTGTGACATCTTTGCAAAGTAACAAAAAAGATGTCGATACGCATTGCATTTACCGGTCCTGAATCTTCGGGAAAGTCTACTTTCGCAAAGTGGGTTGCAGTGCGCCTTTCAAATGCAGTATATGTTGCAGAATACGCACGCATTTTTCTAGAATCGAAAAAAAAACAGCGAGCAAACAACGAAGATTTCAAGCATATTGTGGAGATAAGCCTAGCGCAATATGGGGCTGATGGTACCCATGAGTATGTGATCTTTGATGGTGATTGGCACATGTTGGAAGTTTGGAACGAATGGGAATTTCAAATAGACATGCCGCTTTCTAATTCTGAATTTCACCTTACGTTTTTGTGTTATCCAGATATACCATGGGAAATGGACCCGTTGCGATCACTACCACGTATAGAAGATAGACTTCTTGTCTTTACTCAAATTGAAAAAAAACTTAAAGCTTCAGGTGACCATTACGTTGTGCTCAAGGGAAGCCGGGAACAAAAAGAGGCGATGATCATCGCCTCTTTAAATGCTTTTCAGAAATAACTATTTCATTTTTGTTATGATGAATTCAGTTCTTCTGTTTTTCTGATGCTCTTCTTCAGAACAAGTGGAAACTACTTTTCCTTCGCAAGGACAATCAACTTTTAACCGCGATTCCCCATAACCAACACCCTTAATCCGCGTGGGATTAGCAATTCTTTTTTGAATGTATTCAGCCGATGCCTTCGCTCTTTTGTTGGAAAGGTCTTGATTGAATTTAACGCTTGAACGGCAATCGGTATGCGAACCCAATTCGATTTCCATTCCTGGATATTGATTCATGATTGCCACTATTTTATCTAATTCCAAAGCGGCGTCTGTACGAATGTTCCATTTTCCTTTGTCGAAATAAATGGGATTGATGGAAATTAATTCATTCAAGTCACCACCTACCTCTAATTTGCTCATAGCAATATCCATGAGTTCAGAAACATTTACAACTTGAGAAGGAATCACAAAATTTACTCCAACTGTTTTTGAAAGATACCCTTCTTTGTTCAGGGTGACATTTATTTTCACTTCATCACCCACTTTATAGGAAATCCATTTCTCACTTACGCTACCATTTTCGGCGGTTTGTAGATTCTTAATGGTCTTGCGCGACAAATCTTCAATTTTAATACTTACTCCACTCAAAGCGCTTTGAGTCTTTTTATCTTTCACATCAAAGACAAATGATACAGCATCTTCAACAAGTTGGAAGTCTTTCTGAACATCTGCTTCAGTGGTCTGTACGGTTGACTTTTGAGCGATGTAATTCTCTTTTTTCACTTGAATGGTGTACGTCTTTCCAGACAATGCTGGCATTTCATACTTTCCATTTTCATCTGTTTTTACAGAAGTAATCTGCTTTCCTTTTTCATCTATTAAAACAACATAAGCATCTTTGATGGGTGCATTGTTCGCGAGGTCTGTGATTACACCTGAAATTTTAATTTCAACTGGGCCAGTGTACGTGAATGCATATATATCATCATCGCCTTTACCGCCGGGTCTATTCGATGAAACATATCCGGTTTTATTGTCATCTTTTAAAATAAAAGCAAAATCATCATTCATGCTGTTCAAGGGTTGACCCAAATTAATGACATCACCTTTTGCATCAACCATGAATACATCTAAACCACCTAAGCCAATGTGTCCGTTGGAAGAAAAATAGAGTGTGCCGTTGCTTCCAATGAAAGGAAACATTTCATCACCATCTGTATTCACGTTGCCTTCTAACCGCTTTGGAGTACCGTATTTTTGATATCCATCAATACTTACTTCATAAATATCTACTCCTTTCGAGCCTGGCATATCTGAAGCAAAATATAACGTTTTACCATCTCTTGAAACTGCCGGGTGACCAACAGAGTATTCCGCAGAGCAGAACGGTAGAAGTGTCTCAGAAACACCGCCTAATACGTCAACACTTCCAACATAAAGTGACAGGTTTTGAATTCCGTTCTTATCATATTTATTTTTTCCAGCGCTATTTCTGGTGAAATATAAGTTCGTTCCATTAAGACAAACTGGTCCTTCGTGGTATTTGGTGCAGATATCATTTAGCATGCGTTCATGATTCCATTGACCGTCTTTTTCTCCGGCAAGAAAGACATCTAAAAAGCGTGTTCCATCCCAAGTCCATTCTCTTTTCACAGACAAGGATTCAAACTTTGCTGATAAATACAATACAGATTCGAAATAAGAATACCCACCGAAGTCTGAAAATTCAGAATTAATATCAAGGTTACGCAAAGAATATTGCTCACCTTTCGCTTTCATTGATTCCAGATAATTCAAATTATCAATAAGTGATTTCGCACGAAGATCAGTATTTGCTTTGGCATACAGCGCCTGCAATTGCGCGTCACCTTCTTGAGTTCTGCCTGACTGTTTTAGTGCTTGAGAGTAATAAAATAACTCATCTGAAGAAGCAGATTCTGGTTGAATATATTTCGCAAAAGTTTCTGCTGACTTAGCCATTTGATTCGTGTTGTAATAACACATGGCCAGGTGATTCGACATCACGGGGGACTCATTTTTTGTGTCAAGCAGTTTTACGTAAATATCCTGTGCAGATTTGTATGCGAGATGCGCATAAAATTTATCTGCTCGTTTCAATTTCAAGGATTGTCCATGGGCACTGAATCCAAGAACGAACAATACAATGGCTATACTTAAATTTTTCATTTTAATCAATTAAAAATAACGTGGAGAGCGAACACCTTCTTTTTTGAAGTTGAAATCATAGGTCAGAAGCAATTCAAATGACCCGGTATTGTAATTGCGAATTTCGCCAGTATCGAAATCGCTAGCCACACCAACTTTGAATTGAGGTGAAATTTGGAATTTCGCACACGCACCCACCGCTTTGTTTCAACGATACAGACCCCCACTCCAAAATT
>JBJTWB010000139.1:0-4043 GCA_046081505.1 Bacteroidota bacterium
GATCTCAATGATTTGAAAAATTTCCTTGCTTGGGATTCCCTTACCACATGCATTGGCGGATTAAATTTGAATGCAAGGGTAGATGGGAAAATTGAATTTAGTTCTGCTGATAGTTCGTTCATTTGGTCTGGTGTAGAAATGGCTGGTGAGGCACAAATTTCAAATGCCGAATTTCAATGGTATGGAACATCGCAACACCTTAAAAACATCAACGGAACTCTTTCACTTTTGGAGCAAAAAGCCAAAGTAGAATCTTTCAATTTCAATCTAAATAACACGCAAATTTCCATTGCCGGAGAACTCCAAAATCTTATTCCTTATTTAACAACTTCAAATGAAGACTTACTGGTGAACACCCGTGTTTCCATACCTGAATTCAAATTAGAAAACTGGATAGATTCTCAAGAGGATGCGTCAGGAATTGGAATGCCAAATAACATTCGACTTGTATTACAAACCAATGTAGATGCCTTTTCATACCAAACTTTCAACGCAAAAAGAGTTCAAGGAATCATTGAAGCCTACCAAGGCACATTCAGTCTTTCACCTCTGCGTATGGATATTGCAGAGGGAGAAATGCAAACAGATGTTCTGCTTTCACCTAAAGAAAATGGATACACCGAGATAGAAGCAACAGCAAGACTTGAAGATATTGCAATTGACAACGTATTTCGTCTGTTCAATAATTTCGAACAAAACTCACTGACTGATGCAAATATTAAAGGAAAAACCCATGCAACAATTGAATTTCAAGGGGTCTTTGATGCCTCATTCAATCCTGTTCCTTCCAGCATTGTTTCTGATATTGATGTTCAAATTGAAAACGGAGAGTTGATTCAAGTTCAAAGTTTACAATATATCACAGATTACATTCGATCAAACAAATGGATAGCGCCATTCGTAAATGAAAATGAATTTTCTGAAAAACTAAAACATGTGCGGTTCGAAACGCTTGAAAATACTATTCACATTGAAAATGAACGCATAGATATTCCTCTCATGAATATTGAATCAAATGCCTTAGACATTACTCTTGAAGGCTCACATACTTTTTCAAACTATCTCGATTATAAATTTGGGTTTAATTTGAAAGATGTGCTTTTAAGTAATGACGGAACAAGTGGAAGACAAATTTATATTTTCATGAAAGGCCCTTGGGAGAATTTAGAATTTGGTTTAGACAAAGATGCCCTTCGCGCAGATCGCATAGAACAGCGCAATGAAAAGAAAGCCAAACTGAAAGAAAAATTTCGCAATCGACTGAATCTTCCCAGTATTCCGAAACGAGAAAGCAAACTTTCAGGAAAAGAGGAGGATGAAACAAACAAAATTCAAAGCCGAGCCGGAGATAAAATAGAAAAAATTCAGACCAATGTACTCCCACTGCTAAAAAACGAGTCTAAAATGACCGATGAAGAGAAGAAACGTGTAGAGCGCGCTGGTAAAGGAAATCAACTACCCAAGTGGTTGCAAGAAAAAGGTCAATATGAAGAAGAAGAATAATGGAAAAACTACCTGACGCTTTTGTCGAAAAAATTAAATTGCAATTTCCAAATGATTTTGAAAAATTCATTTCCGCACTAAACGAAATTCCTAAAACCGGAATTTTAATTAATCCTAAGAAAAAAAATCAACCGAATGGTCATTCTGTAATATGGAACCCGTTCGGTAAAATTCTAGATGAAAGACCAAATTTTACAGCAGATCCACATTACCATGCAGGTGCATACTACGCGCAAGAAGCAAACTCCATGTTCATTCATGCTTTAATCGCATATGCAATTGGAAAAGATAAGCCCATAACCGCTCTTGATCTGTGTGCCGCTCCTGGTGGAAAATCACTTCTCATGAACAGCAGCCTTCATCCTGAAAGCTTCTGTTTATCAAATGAAATTATACCAAGTAGGCTTTCCATACTTCGGGAAAACATTAGTAAATGGGGAGCATTCAATCACCTAACCATTGGCAGTAGCCCTGAAAAAATATCTTTTCGAAACGACTTTGATTTAATTCTGGTTGATGCACCTTGCAGTGGCGAAGGATTGTTTAGAAGACAGCCTTCGTATAGAAATGAATGGACCGAACACCTGGCACAGTCATGTTCTATAAGACAGAAAGATATTTTGAAAGAAGCTTACCGCATGTTGAAGCCTGGAGGTTTTTTAATTTATTCAACCTGTACTTATGCCCAAGCAGAAAATGAAGAAATTGTTGATTGGCTATGTGAAGAGTTTCGTTTAGAAAACATAGCTGTTCCAATTGAAACAGCATGGAGTATTCATGAAACGCAGACAAAACATGGCATCGGGTATCAAATGCTTCCACACCTAACTCCGGGAGAAGGATTCTTTTGTTCGCTGTTTAAAAAGGGCGATGATGATGTTATTGAGGCCAAGTTCAAATCTCGAAATTCGAATTTATCAAGACCAACAAAGAGTCAAGCCATAGAATTGAATCATTTCATTCGCCCAGAAATTGAAACACGGGTAGATGCTAATGGAAGGGTATTTACTTTTCCATACCACCATCCCTTTTTCCCGCTCTTCGAAAACAACTACCCCAATGCCAATTTAGGTGTGCAATTGGGCGAATTTGTTAGAGACACCTTTGTTCCTCACCAATCCTTGGCGAACACTCAGTTGTTCCGGGAACAAGTGCCTCAAATCGAAGTGTCTTATGATCAGGCTCAGACTTACTTGAGGGGAGAGGCATTAGCTGCAGCCCACAATAGAGGATATCACCTCGTTACATTTCAGAATCAACCACTGGGCTGGGTAAAAAGCGTTGGAAACAGATGCAACAACATGTATCCCAAACCCTGGTATGTTAAGCAAAATTATTCTGATTTAATTTCATGAAAGGGAATATCCAAAACGGGATATTGATGACAGTCCTTAAAATCAAAATGCCACCATTCTGTTGTATTCATTTTAAAACCACAACGCTTCATAATCTGTTTTAAAATAGATCTATTGTACCTGCCCATTTCACTCACACCAACAGTTGCATTTGCCCATGCCTTGCGATTAAATGCATCAAACTCGGTTGGCATCTCCAAATAAGCTCCGGTCTCAAGATCATAAAGCCCCACATCTACCGCCATACCCCTGTTGTGGTTTGAACCCTTTCTGGGATCAGCAACATAGCGCTTATCTGGTTTTATTGCCCACATTTCTTTCTGCACAGACAGTGGCCTATACGCATCGTAAATAATCAACCCCAACCCCAAATCACTGAACATTTCTTGCGCCTCATTCAATGCTCTAGCAGCATCTTTCTGTAAAAAGGCTTTCGCTTCGCTATAAAGGATTCTACCCGTAAAATTGTTCTCTGTTGCATAGCGAACATCGAATTTAAACGTGCTGTTGATTGTACTTAGATCGACCAAAATAGTATTGCTTTCAAGTTGTTCTGTTTCTTTATCTGAAGGGAATTGCCATGATTCTATGTTCCTTGATGTCGGTTGAAATGAACAAGGAACATTCACAACACAGGAAGTTATAGTAGGCACAAACAAAAGCCACAGTCTATTTCTTATTGACCTTTTCATTGACCTCTTTTATGTCCTTTACGGTAGTGTCTGAAGGCAACTTCGATTCAAACTCCTTTATTTCAGGGAAAAGCGTTCTTGAAAATGAATTCAAGGGCTCATATACGTACGACGCCTCCTTTTGCGATTCTGGAAGCAGATGAAATTTTGAATCCAACGCGTGCAGCATAACGAAAAGAGAGCCCATTCCCAACATATATTTTCCCAGTGAAAAGAGAGAGCCCAGGGCTTTATTCCATTTTTCTGTACCCCCTTTGATTTTTGAAGTAATCAATTTTCCTAAAAAATACATGCCCACAACCACAATAAGGAAAATGACTAAAAAAACAGCTACGCGTGTGCCAACGCTTTCATCTGTAGCCCCCATAAGTTTTCCAACAGGCTCTGATAAATACACAGACGCATATACGCCAACAAAAAAAGCCAAAAAAGAAAATAACTCGGCAACAAAACCATTGGACCAACCTCGCCAAATGGCCCAAGCTAACATAAG
>JBJTWB010000140.1:0-14178 GCA_046081505.1 Bacteroidota bacterium
GGATTACCTCCCAACGCATTGTTGCAGAATACAATTTCACAAACAGATTCAGCCTATTTTGAAAGTTTGAATAAATGTCTTGATTATGTGTCAGTCTTTCAAGAATGGTTATTGGAAATGGAAAGTGAAAACAGACCTTTTTGGAACAACAAGTTTCTTCCAGGACTTGATATGGTCTCGTTATATACTTTGTTGGCGAGTAAAAAACCAAAACGATATTTAGAAATTGGATCTGGAAATAGCACGAAAGTGGCTCATGAGGCTAAATTGAAAGAAAACTTAACCACTGAGATAATTTCGGTAGACCCTTTTCCGCGAGCTGAAATTGACAATTTAGCCAATGTGGTCATACGTGAACCTTTCGAAAATACGTCACTGTCAATCGCAGAAAAATTAGAAGCTGGAGATTTTTTATTTATTGACAACTCGCACCGTGTACTTCCGAATTCAGATGCTACAGTCTTTTTTATGGAGGTATTACCTGCCCTAAAGAAGGGTGTCATTGTTCAAATACATGACATCTATTTACCCTATGATTACCCGCAGTTTATGTGTGATCGATTCTATTCAGAACAATACACACTTGCTGCGTTCATCCTTGCAAATCCCAATAAATTCAAAACAATCTTGCCCAATTATTACTTGTCGCAGCATAAAGACTATGGTCAATTCGAAAATGCGTTTTGGGAGCAACTTCCTCATGGAATTGAGCGGCATGGTGGTTCATATTGGATAGAAATTTCCGAATAATTATGATTGAAAATAGAAAGAAAATTCAAAATGCGTGGGCCATGTATGATTGGGCCAATTCGGTTTACCCACTTATTATTTCATCAGCTATATTCCCTGTATTTTATACCAAGGTTACAGAGAAAAATTTGGGTGGTGTAGTCCATGTTTTCGGGTCCGAACTTTCAAATTCAGTTTTCTACGCATTCACAATTGCACTCTCTTATTTGGTCGTGGCCATGTCATCACCAATACTTTCAGGTATGGCTGATTACTTCGGAAATAAAAAACGATTCCTGCAAATCTTTTGTGTTCTCGGTTCTAGCTCAACAATGATGTTGGTGTTCTTTGATACTTCTAACATCATGCTTTCAATGATGTATTTATTTTTCGCAAGTATAGGATTTTGGGGAAGTTTGGTTTTCTACAATGCATACCTCCCAGAAATAGCAACGGTTGAAGAACAAGATCGTGTAAGTGCTAAAGGTTTTAGTCTCGGATACTTGGGTAGCTCAATTTTACTCATTGCAGTCATTGTTCTATTTGTTCTAAAGGGAACAAGAATTTTTGATGATATCCGCTATGCATTTGTTGTAGTAGGAATATGGTGGCTGTTTTTTGCGTTTTTGTCTTTTTCGAAATTGCCCAATTCAAATAGATCGGAATTGAGTGGGAAATTTTTACTTGGAAGTGGATGGAAAGAATTAAAACTTGTAATGAAAGATATTGCCGGAAGAACTCAGTTGAAACGCTTTTTATATAGTTACTTTTTCTACAATATGGGAGTTCAAACCGTCATGATTATGGCAGTGACTTTTGCTGCAAAATCAGTCATTTGGGAGAATGATGCGGTTCGTGAGCAAAGTTTGATTATTAGTATACTCTTAATTCAATTTCTAGGAATTGCCGGAGCATTTATCATGTCGAGATTTGCAAGAAAATTCGGTAATTTATCAATCATTCGCCTAACTATTTTTTTCTGGATCATCTTATGCATTTGCGTTTGGCAATTTGTGTATTGGCCTATTCAATTTTTTGTAGTGGCGGGAAGCGTGGGGCTGATTATGGGTGGAATACAGTCCATGTCTCGGTCTACTTATTCTAAAATGCTCCCTGAAACAAAAGATCACGCATCGTATTTCAGTTTTTATGATTTTAGTGAGAAAATTGGCCTCACTTTGGGGACTGTTTCTTTTGCTTTTGCCGAAGCTGGAACAGGTAATATTCGTAACTCGGTAATTCCAATTTTAATCTGTTTCGTTTTGGGATTAATTCTCTCTTTCAGAATCCCGAAAAGTGACGTAGTGAATTAACGCAAGAAAAGACTGAACGTAATTCCGAATAACATGGCTATTTTTAGTGCTGTACTTGAAATGGAGTACCCCCGTTTTGTTCTCGAAAAAAGTAAAACAATGAGCGCCGTTGACAGTGGAATAAAAACGAGCGCCACATAAATTTGTTTCACCCAACTTTGTGCGGAGCTCAAATATAAAAGCCATGCTACACCGGCAATGAATAGGGTTGTGAGCAAGCTGAATAAAGAAAGGAGTTTCGCAACCCCAATCCCACTTTTTACGGCAACCGTCTGGTAATTTCCAACTGTGTCACCCTCAACATCTTCAATGTCTTTAATAATTTCTCGAGTCAAAGAAATGAAGAACGCGAAAAGAATGAAAACGAATGTCCAGCTTTGAACAAGCCAATTAGCTTCACGAATCACCTCAGGCCACAAGGCCCAAAGTGGAATAATAGCTATGCAAAAGGAAACTGCAATATTTCCAACCAGATACATTTTTTTTAAATATGGTGTGTAAATAGTCAATAGAAAAATGATGAATGGAGTGACCACAATGGGCATCCAGGAGTGAAGTATTTTCGATGCAGCAAAAGCACAAATCAACGCAACCAAATTGGTTAAAACATGGGCTAGTATAACCACTCGTCTTTTGATTTTTTTATCAATTGAAATCTGATTGGGTTTATTCACAGCGTCGACCTTTTTATCAAAATAATCATTAATGAAATTTCCAGCTGAGGCCGTCAAGAGAATGGTTAAAAGTAAAAAGCCATGTCCCAAGAAAGAGTCGAATTGAAAGGTAGAGTGGAGACGTGATCCAAGTCCAAAGTGAAAGCAAACAAAGGTATATCCAATCAACAAAAGATTGATGGGTCTGCTCATTTGAAAAAGCGTGAAAAACACGTTGGGTTTGTTTTCGGCAGGATGACTTGTTTCTTGTGTATTCATTTGCTCGAAAATAAGCATATTAACAACTTGATAAGGAAATTTATCGCAGTAGTTATAAAGGATTGTTCGCAATGATTTTTAGCTTCGCGAAATTCCAAATTATACGCGGTATGCAAATGGTCGATCTTCAAGGACAGTACAATCGAATTAAATCAGAAATGGATAGGGCTGTGCTCGGTGTTTTGCATCACGGTCAATTCATTAATGGTCCTGAAGTACAGGCATTCGCAAGTGCATTATCTGCTTATATGCAAGGCGCATATGTTATTCCTTGTGCCAACGGAACAGATGCGCTGCAAATAGCCATGATGGCACTTGATCTGAAGCCTGGCGATGAGGTCATAACCTCGGCATTTACCTACGTTGCAACCGCGGAAGTAATCGCATTACTCGGTTTAACTCCTGTCTTGGTAGAGGTAGATCCCCATTTTTTTACTATTGATCCTACCGCATTAGAAAATGCCATTACAAATCGCACCAAGGCCATTGTGCCAGTTCATTTATTCGGACAAGCAAGTAACATGGAGGCAATCATGGGAATTGCAGCGAAGTATAATTTATATGTGGTTGAGGATAATGCGCAGGCCATTGGTGCAAATTATACGTTTTCAAACGGAGTACAAAAACCGGTAGGAACAGTAGGACACATCGGAACTACCAGTTTTTTTCCATCCAAAAACTTGGGATGCTATGGCGATGGTGGAGCAGTGGTAACGTGTGATGACCAATTGGCAGAAAGAATAAAGATGATTGCAAATCATGGTCAACGGGTGAAATATGTACATGACGTTGTAGGCGTTAACAGCAGGCTAGATACCCTTCAAGCGGCTGTTTTGCTCACGAAATTGCCATATTTGAATGAGTATATTCACGCAAGGCAACACGTTGCGGCAGCTTATAATGAGGGATTCAAGGAATTGGAAGCCATAGTCTGTCCGGCTGAAGCAGTATATTCTACCCACGTCTATCATCAATATACCCTTCAAGTTAAAAACGGAAGAAGGGATGAATTGAAAAAGTATTTGGAAGCACAGGGTATTCCGTGCATGATCTATTACCCAATTCCGCTTCATGGCCAGAAGGCGTATGCTTCAGATAAATTTCCGATGGGAAGTTTACCTGTCTCTGAGACACTTGCAAATTCCGTTTTGTCTTTGCCAATTCATACCGAAATGTCCGGTCAAGATATCGATGAAGTTATTCAAGCGGTAAAGTCATTTTTCTGAAACATTTTTCACTCTACTGGCGTAAAGAAGTGTTCTGTGCATGCCAAAAATCGATTTTTTGAGAAAAAAACAGAGGTTTGACTAATATTTTTTATATTGAAAACCAATGTGTTACAAAATAATTTAACTTTTTTCAAAAAGAAATTCACAAAGCTCATTGTGGAAAACAATTCGTGATGTACATTTGCACCCCGATTTTTGCGAGTCGTGACTTGTATTAAAAATAGTGAAATAAAGGAACTTAGATAAAAATGCCAACAGTTCAACAACTAATCAGAAAAGGCCGCGAGCCGAAAACTTATCGCAGTAAGTCAGCTGCGTTGACGTCATGCCCTCAGCGCAGAGGTGTATGTACAAAGGTTTACACCACAACTCCAAAGAAGCCAAACACCGCGCTTCGTAAGGTAGCCAAGGTTCGTTTAACCAACGGTTTTGAAATCATCGCCTACATTGGTGGTGAGGGTCACAACTTACAAGAGCACAGCATTGTGTTGGTACGTGGTGGTCGTGTGAAGGATTTACCCGGTGTTCGTTACCACATTGTTCGTGGAGCGCTAGATACAGCGGGTGTGAATGGTCGTGGTCAACGTCGTTCGAAATATGGCACCAAGCGTCCTAAAGTTAAGAAATAAGAATTGATAGAATAATACTCAAATGAGAAGAAGAAAAGCCAAAAAAATCGCGGTACTTCCAGATCCGAAGTTCAACGATGTTACGGTAACTAAATTTGTTAACAACCTAATGCTTCAAGGCAAAAAGGGAGTTGCATTTTCTATTTTTTATGATGCAATTGAACGTGTTGCAACAAAGACGAGCGAAGATGGTCTAGAAACATGGAGAAAAGCTTTGGAGAATGTTACTCCGGCTGTTGAGGTAAGAAGCCGTCGCGTTGGTGGTGCTACGTTTCAAATTCCATCTCCTATTCGTGAAGACAGAAAGAATTCAATGGCTATGAAGTGGTTAATTGGATACGCGCGTGGTCGTAATGAAAAGAGTATGGCTGAGAAATTAGCAAATGAAATTGTTGCGGCATCAAAAGGTGAAGGTGCAGCTTTCAAAAAGAAAGAAGATGTTCACCGTATGGCTGAAGCGAATAAAGCATTTTCACACTTCAGATTTTAATTGATCGAATTATGTCACGCGACTTAAGATTTACAAGAAATATTGGTATCGCAGCTCACATTGATGCTGGGAAGACTACAACAACTGAGCGTATTCTTTACTACTCAGGGGTTAACCACAAGATTGGTGAAGTTCACGATGGAGCTGCAACCATGGACTGGATGGCTCAAGAGCAGGAGCGTGGTATCACAATCACTTCTGCAGCTACAACAGTAAGTTGGAATTACAGAAATCAGAAGTATCATATCAATATTATTGATACTCCAGGTCACGTTGACTTTACTGTGGAGGTTAATCGTTCTTTGCGTGTATTGGATGGATTGGTTTTCTTATTTTCAGCGGTTGACGGAGTAGAGCCTCAGTCAGAGACGAACTGGAGATTGGCAAACAATTACAACGTAGCACGTATTGGATTCGTGAACAAGATGGACCGTCAAGGTGCAGATTTCTTGAACGTTGTGAAACAAGTAAAAGAAATGTTGGGTAGCAATGCTGTTCCCCTTCAATTGCCAATTGGTGCTGAAGATGATTTCAAAGGAGTAGTTGATTTGATCAACTTCCGTGGAATGATTTGGAATGAGCATGATAAAGGTATGACTTACGAAGTGGTAGAAATTCCAGCAGATATGATGGATGAGGCTATGGAGTACCGTGAGAAGTTGTTGGAAGCTGTTGCTGAATATGATGAATCTTTGATGGAGAAATTCTTTGAAGATCCAAACAGCATGACAGAGCGTGAAATCTTAGACGCTTTGCGTAAGGCAGTTATTGATATGAAAATTGTTCCAATGGTTTGTGGTTCTTCTTTCAAAAACAAAGGAGTTCAGACCATGTTGGATTTGGTAATGGAATTAATGCCATCACCACTAGATAAAGAAAACATTTCAGGTACACATCCTGATTCGGGGGTAGAGTTGTCTCGTAGACCATCTTATGATGATGCATTCGCTGCTTTGGCATTTAAGATTGCAACAGATCCATTCGTAGGTCGCTTGGCGTTCACTCGTGTGTACTCAGGTAAATTAGATGCTGGATCTTATGTATTGAATGCACGCTCAGGTAACAAAGAGCGTATCTCACGTATTTTCCAAATGCACGCAAATAAACAAAACCCAGTAGAGGTTCTTGGAGCAGGTGATATCGGTGCAGTTGTAGGTTTCAAGGATATCAAAACTGGAGATACATTGTGTGATGAGAAGAATCCAATTGTTCTCGAGTCTATGGTTTTCCCAGAGCCGGTAATCGGATTGGCAATTGAACCCAAGACACAAGCTGACTCAGATAAGTTGGGTATGGCTTTAGCGAAATTGGCTGAAGAGGATCCAACATTCCGCGTAAAAACAGATGAAGAAACGGGTCAAACCATCATCTCTGGAATGGGAGAGTTGCACTTGGAAATCATTGTTGATCGTCTGCGTCGTGAATTCAAAGTGGAATGTAACCAAGGTGCTCCTCAAGTATCATACAAAGAGGCGATCACAGGAAACTTCAACCACAGAGAGGTTTATAAAAAGCAGTCTGGAGGTCGCGGTAAATTCGCTGATATCGTATTTACATTGGGACCAAATGATGATGAAACAAAGTCTGGTTTAGTATTCGTTAACAACATCAAAGGTGGTAATATTCCTCGTGAATTCATTCCGTCTATTGAGAAAGGGTTCAAAGAGGCCATGAACAATGGTATTCTAGCAGGATACTCAATTGATACCATGAAAGTAGAGTTGAACGATGGATCTTTCCACGCGGTTGACTCGGATGCATTATCATTTGAATTGTGTGCTAAAATGGCCTTCCGTGAGGCGGGACCAAAGTGTAAGCCAATTATTCTTGAGCCAATCATGAAATTGGAAGTGGTTACCCCTTCTGAGAACATGGGTGATGTAATTGGAGACTTGAACAAAAGACGTGGTATGATTGAAGGGACAAGCGAGCGTAACGGTGCAACTGTTATTAGTGCGAAAGTTCCTCTTTCTGAAATGTTTGGATACGTTACTGACTTACGTACAATCACATCTGGTCGCGCAACTTCAACCATGGAGTTTAGCAACTACCAAGGTGCACCGTCGAACATCGCAGAAGCGGTTATCGCAAAAGCTAAAGGAAAAGTGAACGCATAATATAGAACCATCAATGGCTCAAAAAATTAGAATCAAATTAAAATCTTACGATCACAACCTCGTAGACAAATCTGCTGAGAAGATTGTAAAAACGGTAAAAGCTACCGGAGCAGTTGTGAATGGACCCATTCCATTACCAACACACAAGCGCATTTACACTGTACTTCGTTCACCACACGTGAACAAGAAGGCACGTGAGCAGTTCGAATTGAACTCATACAAGCGCTTGCTTGACATATACAGCTCTTCTTCAAAGACGGTTGACGCTCTGATGAAGTTAGAGTTACCAAGTGGAGTAGAAGTAGAAATCAAAGTTTAACAGTAAAATACAGACACATGCCAGGAATTATTGGTAAAAAAGTAGGTATGACTAGCATCTACAGTGCCGCTGGGAAGAACATTCCATGCACGGTGATAGAGGCTGGTCCATGTGTGGTGACCCAAGTCCGTACTATGGACAAGGACGGTTATACCGCCGTTCAGATTGCATTCGGTGACAAACGTGAGAAAAACACGTCGAAGCCAATGGTTGGTCACTTCAAAAAAGCCGGTGTTACTCCAAAACGTTTCGTTGCGGAATTTAAAGACATGGGTGAAAAGAATTTAGGAGACATCGTTACTATCAGCGATATGTTTGCTGAAGGTGAAAATGTTGACGTTATTGGTACATCAAAAGGAAAAGGATTCCAAGGCGTTGTGAAGCGTCACGGTTTCTCTGGGGTTGGTGAAAGTACTCACGGTCAGCATAACAGGTTACGCGCTCCAGGTTCGTTGGGAGCATCATCTGATCCATCACGTGTATTCAAGGGAATGCGCATGGCGGGAAGAGATGGTGGCGAGCGTCGTACCATTCAAAATTTAGAAGTAGTTAAGGTGTTGGCTGATGAGAACTTGATTCTCGTAAAAGGAGCTATTCCTGGCTACAATGGTTCAACTGTTTATATCGTGAAGTAATATGCAAATGGAAGTAGTAAACATCAAAGGTCAGAAAACAGGTAAGTCTGTTGAACTTGACAGCGCGGTATTCGGAATTGAACCGAATGACCATGCCATTTATTTGGATGTGAAGCGTTACTTAGCTGCTCAGCGCACTGGTACTCACAAAACCAAGCATAGAGGTGAAATTAACGGTTCAACTCGTAAATTACACAAGCAAAAAGGTACCGGCGGTTCTCGAAAGGGAAGTGCGAAAAATCCACTTTTCCGTCAAGGAGGTAGTGTATTCGGTCCACAGCCACGTAATTACGATATCAAAGTAAACAAAAGTACTCAGCGTTTAGCAAGAGCATCCGCGCTGAGCTACAAGGCAAAAGAAAACGGAATTGTTCTTCTTGAGGATTTGTCTATGGACACCCCAAAAACAAAAGCGTTCATTGAAGTATTAAAGAATCTTTCTTTAGACAACAAAAAGTCTTTGATTTTGATTCCAGAAAGAAACGACAGCGTATACTTGAGTTCAAGAAACATACAAGGCACTCAGGTTCGTATTGCGAGCATGGTGAACACCTATGAAATCATGAACAGTCATCAAGTTGTTTTCGTTGGAAACGCACACGAAGTAGTAACTAACATCTGTAAAAAGTAATTGCGATGAGTGAAATTTTGATCCGTCCCTTAGTTACAGAAAAAATGACGTCTATCCAGGATAGACAAGGGAAATTTGGTTTTGTTGTGAAGCAATCTGCTAATAAGATTGAAATCAAGAAAGCCATTGAAAAAACATATGGTGTCAATGTTATCCAAATTAACACAATCCGTTATGATGGTAAATTGAAGCATCGTTATACGAAAGCAGGTGTAGTCTCTGGCCGTTCAGCCGGATATAAGAAAGCCATAGTGAAGTTGGCAGCAGGCGAAACCATTGACTTTTATTCTAACATCTAATTGACTTAGAAATGGGAATTAAAAAATTAAATCCAGTTACTCCAGGTACGCGTTTCAAAGTAGCGCTTACTTTCGATGAGATAACAACAAATAAACCACACAAGCCGTTGGTAGTAACCCTGAAGAAATCAGGTGGTCGTAACAACCAAGGTAAGCGCACCATGCGTATGATTGGTGGTGGTCATAAGAGAAATTATCGTTTAATTGATTTCAAACGAGATAAGCACGGAATCAATTGTACGGTTCTAACTATCGAGTACGATCCAAATCGTTCTGCACGTATCGCATTGGTTGAATATACAGATGGCGAAAAACGTTACATCATCGCTCCTCAAGGACTAGCAGTTGGTATGGTTTTGAGCAGTGGTACTGGAAGCGCTCCAGAAGTAGGAAATGCATTGATGTTGAAAGACCTTCCATTAGGAACCGTTATTCACAACATTGAAATGCGCCCAGGTAGAGGAGGAGCTTTAGCTAGATCAGCTGGATCTTATGCTCAACTTACTGCTCGTGATGGTGACTACGCGATTATAACCATGCCTTCGGGTGAAGTTAGAAAGATTTTGTCAAATTGCATTGCTACTGTTGGATCAGTATCGAACTCAGAACACAATTTGGTTCGCTCAGGTAAAGCCGGTCGCAGCCGCTGGTTAGGTCGTCGTCCACGCGTACGTGGTGTGGCTATGAACCCAGTAGATCATCCAATGGGTGGTGGTGAAGGACGTCAGTCTGGAGGACACCCAAGATCACGTAAGGGTACGCCAGCGAAGGGTTACAAGACTCGCGCTAGCAAGAAACCTTCAACAAAATTCATCATTGAACGTAGAAAGAAATAATTGAATAATGGCTAGGTCACTTAAAAAACCACCTTTCGTACACTACAAGTTACAGAAACGAGTAGAAGATGCTCAGACAAGTGGAAAGAAAAATGTTATTAAAACATGGAGCAGAGCTTCCACAATTACGCCGGAGTTTGTAGGATTAACTATTGCGGTTCACAACGGCAAACAGTTCATTCCGGTTTATGTAACTGAAAACATGGTAGGACACAAACTTGGGGAATTTTCTCCAACGCGTACCTTCCGCGGACACAGTGGTAACAGAAAATAATTGAATTACTCCCGATAAACGAATAAAACTATGGGATCTCGAAAAAGAGAAATGTCAACTCAAATCAAGGAACAGAAGAAAACAACTGCTTTCGCGAAGTTGAATGATTTTCCAACCTCTCCTCGTAAAATGCGTTTGGTAGCAGATACCATTCGCGGTAAGGAAGTTGGTGCAGCATTGAATATTTTGAAATTCACTCGCACGCACAATGCGTTGCCAATGGAAAAACTTTTACGTTCTGCAATTGCCAATTGGCAGGCGAAGAATGAAGGTGCAGACATTGCAGAGTCAAATGTGGTGGTGAAGGAAATTCGTGTAGATGTATCTCGTACATTGAAGCGTATTAGCCCAGCCCCACAAGGACGCGCGCACCGCATTCGCAAGCGTAGTAACCACGTTACAATCATCATAGATAAAAAATAATTCAAAGCAAAGAATAAGAAATGGGACAAAAATGTAACCCAATAGGTAACCGACTAGGTTTCATCAAGGGATGGGATAGCAACTGGTATGGTGGTAAGAATTACGGAGAGAAAATCGTTGAAGACGATAAAATCCGTAAGTATCTGATGACTCGTCTTAAGAAAGCATCAGTATCAAAAATTGTTATCGAGCGTACGCTTAAATTGGTAACAGTGACTATCAATACAGCTAGACCTGGAATTATCATCGGTAAGCAAGGAACAGAAGTAGATAAATTGAAAGAAGAGTTGAAGAAACTCACCGGTAAAGATGCCCAAATTAACATCTTTGAAATTAAGCGTCCAGAAATTGATGCACGTTTGGTTGCTGACGGAATATGCCGCCAAATTGAAGGTCGTATTTCTTACCGTAGAGCAACAAAGATGTCTATCACATCTGCAATGAAGATGGGTGCTGAAGGAATCAAAGTAGCTATCTCCGGACGATTGAACGGAGCAGAAATTGCTCGTACAGAGTCATACAAAGAGGGTAGAACTCCACTTCACACACTTCGTGCTGATATTGATTACCACCACGCTGAAGCACACACGGCTTACGGAAGAATTGGTGTTAAAGTATGGATTTGCAAAGGAGAGGTATACGGAAAACGTGACTTATCACCAAACTTCGGAGCTGCTGCTCAACAACAAAAAAGACCTGCAAACGCAAGCAATGGTCGTTCAAGAAGAGGGTAATTATTTATAATAGAAGATTATGTTACAGCCTAAAAGGACTAAATACAGAAAACAGCAGAAAGGCAAGATAAAAGGTATTGCCTACAGAGGATCTCAATTGGCTTTCGGAAGCTTTGCGATCAAAACAATGGATGAAGGATTCATCACATCTCGTCAGCTTGAAGCGGCTCGTGTTGCCCTCACGCGTTATATGAACCGTGAAGGTAAAGTTTGGGTTCGCATTTTCCCAGATAAGCCTATTACAGCCAAGCCTGCTGAGGTACGTATGGGTAAAGGTAAAGGAGCTCCAGACCATTGGGTAGCAGTTGTTAAGCCAGGAAGAATTTTATTTGAAGCAGAAGGTGTATCTTTGGCGACCGCTCAAGAAGCATTGCGCCTCGCAGCACAAAAACTTCCTTGTCGTACTAAATTTATTGTTCGCCCTGATTATACAGAATAAGATGAAAGCCGCAGAATACAGCAATATGTCAGTGGAAGATTTGAAAGGTCAAATCACTGAAAAAAGAGCAGAGTTAGCTAAAATGAAGTTCAACCATACCATTGCGGGTACTGAAAACCCAATGGTGTTGAGAAACATTCGCCGCGAAATCGCAAGAATGCTAACCGTTTTAAACCAAATGGAAAATAACGGATAAGACCCGGAATAACATGGAAAGAAATTTAAGAAAAGAACGTGTCGGAATTGTTACATCGAACAAGATGGACAAGAGCATCGTGGTATCGGTTGAAACCAAAGTGATGCACCCGAAATATGGTAAGTTCGTAAAGCAAACCAAGCGTTTCATGGCTCACGATGAAAAGGGAGAGTGTGGAGTAGGTGATAAAGTGAAAATCATGGAAACTCGTCCAATGAGTAAATTGAAGCGTTGGAGATTGGTGGAAGTGGTTGAAAAAGCGAAATAATCCAAACAAGATATTAGAAAAAGGATATGATACAGAACGAATCAAGACTAAGAGTAGCAGACAACAGCGGTGCACGTGAAGTGTTGGTGATCCGCGTGTTGGGTGGAACTCGACGTCGTTATGCATCCTTAGGTGACCAAATTGTGGTTACTGTGAAAGATGCTTTACCTAGCGGTAACGTGAAGAAAGGAGTTGTTTCCAAAGCTGTTATTGTACGCACCAAGAAGGAAGTGCGTCGTGCCGACGGAAGCTACATTCGCTTCGATGACAACGCAGTTGTGTTGTTGAATGCTCAGGGAGAAATGCGTGGGACACGTATTTTCGGACCCGTAGCGCGTGAACTTCGCGAGAAGGATTATATGAAAATTGTTTCACTAGCACCAGAAGTGCTTTAATTAAGTAAACTATCAGAGCGATGTATAAGCGACTCAAAATAAAAAAAGGCGACATGGTCAAGGTTATTGCAGGTGACCACAAAGGACAAAAAGGCCGTGTTATCGCAGTGGACCGCGACAAAGACCGCGTGACCGTAGAAGGCGTGAATATGATTTCACGTCACCGTAAACCATCTGCACAAAACCCACAAGGTGGAATCGAAAAGCGTGAGGCTGCCCTAGCTATCTCTAATGTCATGTTAATTGACAACAGTGGCGATGCAACTCGTGTTGGACGTGCCCGTGGAGAGAATGGGAAATTAGTTCGTGTTTCTAAAAAGTCAGGGGAGGTAATCAAATGAGCTACGTACCAAGATTAAGAACCAAATACGAAGGTGAGATTTCTGGAAACCTTCAAAAGCGTTTCGAATACTCTTCTTCGATGCAAGTTCCACGCATTACTAAAATCTGTTTGAATCAGGGTATTGGTAAAGCTACCGGGGATAAAAAACTTGTTGATGCTGCTGTAGAAGAATTAACACTGATCACAGGTCAGCGTGCAGTTGCAACTTTTTCAACCAAGGATATTTCCAACTTCAAATTGCGTAAAGGCGTTCCAATTGGAGCAAAAGTAACTTTGAGAGGAAACCAAATGTATGAATTCTTAGATCGTCTTATTGCTGTAGCATTACCACGTACACGCGATTTCCGTGGGGTGAAGGCATCGGGATTTGACGGACGTGGAAACTTTACTTTCGGTGTAAAAGAACAAATCATTTTTCCAGAGATTGACCTTGACAAAATCAAAGCAATCAATGGTATGGATATTACCATTGTGACCTCTGCAGGTACCAATGAAGAAGCTAAGGCTTTATTAGAAGAATTTGGATTTCCTTTCGTAAAATAAAAGATTGAAAGATGGCAAAAGAATCAATGAAAGCACGTGAGCGTAAAAGAATTGCAATGGTTGCAAAGTACGCTCAAAAACGTGAAGAACTTAAAGCAGCAGGCGATTGGGATGCTTTGCAAAAGCTTCCAAAAAACAGCAGTAAGGTTCGTGTACACAACCGTTGTATGTTAACAGGACGACCAAGAGGATATATGCGTCAGTTCGGGTTGTGCCGCAACCAGTTCAGAGAATTGGCCTTGGAAGGACGAATTCCTGGAGTTAAAAAAGCAAGTTGGTAATATATTAAAGAATAAAAGAAGAACATGTTTACTGATCCAATAGCAGATTACTTGACACGCATCCGCAACGCGCAGAAAGCTCGTCATAAGGTCGTTGAAATACCAGCGAGTAATCTAAAGAAA
>JBJTWB010000141.1:0-6602 GCA_046081505.1 Bacteroidota bacterium
ACGCGAATTCAATTCCAATGTCTGCTGTTACACCTTCAAAGGCCGATACTACCAAAGAAATATCAGCATTTAACATGCGGAAATCACGGTTCAGAATTTCCAAGCCATTCAAGATTTGCTCATCTGAGATGTTCTCAGGTCCGTTGTTATGGATCACATGAAATACTACAGGAATTGTATAGATGGTTTGCCCACCACCACGCGCTTCTTCGCCAAACGAAGAGGTTTCTATTTCAAGTTGATTTTGAGCCATTCTTGCTGCATCCCAGGCTTCTGGATTAATTCCAAAAAAACGAACTCGAGCATCACGTTCTCCGCAGAACAAATTTTGTTCTTGCCCCAGAACATGGAATCCACAAAGCACGAGAACAAGCAAAACATAAACATTTTTCATAGGTGACAAAAATAGGATATAGTGAGGTAAAACAATTTGATTCTATTTCGAAAATATTCTTATTGTTTTGTTCCTACGCATGTGCGTACTTTTGTCACTCGTAAAGAAACATGAAGAACATAAGAAATTTCTGCATCATTGCACATATCGATCACGGGAAATCTACTCTTGCTGATAGAATGTTGCAAATTACCAAAACAATTGAAGATCGAAAAATGGTGGCACAAGCGCTCGATGATATGGACCTCGAGCGTGAAAAGGGCATTACCATTAAGGCGCATGCCATTCAAATGGTGCACAAATACAACAACCAGGACTTTGTCTTGAATTTAATTGACACACCTGGTCACGTAGATTTCTCCTATGAAGTTTCTCGGTCTATCGCATCCTGTGAAGGAGCCATTTTAATTGTAGATGCTACTCAGGGAATTCAAGCTCAAACCATATCAAATTTGTATTTAGCATTGGAAAATGACTTAACCATCATTCCCATTTTAAATAAAATCGATTTGCCCAATGCAGACCCGGAAGTAGTGAAGGACCAGATTGTAGATCTAATCGGTTGTGAACGCGATGAAATTCTTGCGGCAAGTGGTAAAACAGGTGAGGGTGTACCCGCCATTCTCGATGCCATTTGCGACCGAATCCCGGCTCCAATCGGAGATCCAGAGGCACCTTTACAAGCGATGGTTTTCGATTCTGTGTTTAATTCTTTCCGTGGAATCATTGCGTATTATCGAATCATCAACGGCACCATTCGTAAAGGTGATAAAGTGAAGTTCATTAGTACGGGAAAGGAATATTATGCAGATGAGGTGGGGGTTTTGGGAATGGATTTGAAACCGCGCGATTTTGTTGCCGCGGGTGATGTGGGATATATTATTTCAGGAATAAAAACCGCAACAGAGGTTAAGGTTGGTGATACCATTACAACCGTTGCGAATCCGTGTACTGAAGCTTTACAAGGTTTTGAAGATGTGAAGCCCATGGTTTTCGCGGGTATTTATCCGGTTGATACCGATGAATATGAAGAACTGCGTGCAAGTATGGAGAAGTTGCAATTGAATGACGCTTCTTTGGTATTTGAACCAGAAAGCTCGGCAGCATTAGGTTTTGGTTTCCGTTGTGGATTCTTGGGCATGCTGCACATGGAAATTATTCAAGAGCGCCTGGAACGAGAATTCAATATGACTGTAATTACTACCGTTCCGAACGTTAGTTATTTCTGTTACACGACTAAAGGCGAAAAATTAGAGATCAATAACCCCTCAGAACTTCCCGAACAAAACCACATTGACTATGTAGAGGAACCGTTCATTAAAGCTCAAATCATCACGAAGACGGAGTTCATTGGGGCCATCATGACTCTGTGTATAGAAAAGCGAGGAATGCTCACGAATCAGCATTACTTAACCACAGATCGAATTGAGCTAACCTTTGAAATGCCCCTAGCTGAAATTGTATTTGATTTTTATGACCGTTTGAAGACCATCTCCAAAGGATATGCATCCTTCGACTATTTCAGAATTGGGTATCAGCAGAGTGAGTTGGTGAAATTGGATATTCTTTTGAATGGTGACCAGGTCGATGCACTGAGTGCCCTGATTCACAAAGACCACGCCTATGAACTGGGAAAAAAGATTTGCTTGAAATTAAGAGAGCTCATACCAAGACAACAGTTCTTAATTGCCTTGCAAGCCGCAATTGGAGCTAAAATTATTGCAAGAGAAACCATTAACGCATTGCGCAAAGACGTTACCGCCAAATGTTATGGTGGTGATATTTCACGTAAACGCAAGCTTCTTGAAAAACAGAAAGAGGGCAAGAAACGTATGCGCCAGGTAGGCTCCGTTGAAGTTCCTCAAGCCGCATTTCTAGCTGTTCTAAAATTGAACAGCTAGAAAGCGTCTTTTCTTATTCCATACTCCACGATTCCAAAAACTTGGTCGTGAAATTTCCTGATCTGAATTGATCATCTTTCATCAGTTTCTGATGAAATGGAATGGTGGTTTTAATTCCTTCTATGATATACTCATCTAGTGCACGTTGCATTTTCTCAATAGCTTCCTCACGCGTTTGTGCAACAGTAATCAATTTTGAAATCATAGAATCATAGTAAGGCGGAATGACATACCCAGCATAGGCGTGAGTGTCGAGACGCACGCCGTGTCCACCGGGGCTGTGATATGCTGAAATTCGACCGGGACTTGGAATAAAGTTTTTGTATGGGTCCTCTGCATTGATTCTGCATTGAATGGCATGCATGGTCGGATAATAGTTTTTCCCCGAGATAGGGTCACCTGCTGCAATTTTGATTTGTTCTTTTACCAAATCATAGTCAATGACTTCTTCTGTAATGGTATGTTCAACCTGAATACGCGTATTCATTTCCATGAAATAGAAATTGCGGTCTTTGTCTACCAGAAATTCTACTGTTCCAACACCCTCGTAACTCACGGCCAATGCAGCTTTGATAGCAGCTTCACCCATTTTTTCACGAAGTTCTGGAGTCATGTATGGGGAAGGAGTTTCCTCAACTAGCTTCTGGTGTCTGCGCTGAATAGAGCAGTCTCTTTCAGACAAGTGACAAGCTTTTCCATATTGGTCGCCAGCAATTTGAATTTCAATGTGACGTGGTTCTACAACGAATTTCTCCATGTAAATCCCATCATTTCCGAATGCAGCTCCTGCTTCACGACGAACCATTTCCCAAGCGGGCTCTAGCTCTTCTTCATTATTTACTACGCGCATTCCTTTTCCACCACCTCCAGCCGTTGCCTTCAGAATAACGGGGTAAACGATCTCCTTCGCATTTTTCTTGGCGTGCTCGATATTTTCTAATAGTCCATCGCTGCCTGGAATAGTAGGAACACCTGCTTCTTTCATGGTTTGCTTCGCCATGCTCTTGTCTCCCATCGCATCGATCATTTCAGGTGAAGCTCCAATGAATTTGATTCCATTTTCCTTACATACCTTAGAGAAAGTAGCATTTTCTGAAAGAAATCCGTAACCTGGATGTATAGCATCAGCATTCGTAATTTCTGCTGCAGCTATGATATTTGGTATTTTTAGGTATGAGTCTTTACTTGCAGGAGGACCAATACAAACAGCTTCATCTGCGAAGCGAACGTGTAAACTGTCACGATCGGCAGTGCTATAGACAGCCACAGTACGAATTCCCATTTCCTTGCATGTGCGAATGACACGCAAAGCTATTTCGCCACGGTTGGCAATTAAAATTTTCTTAAACATGGAATGTATTTTAAGCTAATTCTACTAAGAACAAAGGTTGATCGAATTCGATAGGGGTACTGTCGTTTACTAGCACCTTTACAATTCGACCCGAAACTTCCGATTCAATTTCATTGAATAGCTTCATTGCCTCAACAATGCAAACTTTATCGCCCACCTTAATTTCAGAACCTACCTCAACGAAAGAAGGTTTATCCGGACCTGGTGAGCGGTAGAATGTGCCAATCATAGGGCTTTTGATCTCCACAAGCTTATCATTTTTAACCTCTGCAACAGGTGCTGGAGCAGCTGGTGTAGCAGCGATTGGAGCAGCGGCAGGAGCAGCGGCAGGAGCAGCTGTAACTACCGGAGCAGCAACAATGGGAGACGCAACTTGAATGACTTCTTGTTTTGCTTTGCCATTTGCTTTAATTGTGATTTTGAAATCTTTTTGTTCAATTTCTACTTCACTCACTCCGCTTTTCGCTACGAATTTGATTAAATCTTGAATTTGGGTAAGATTCATTTTTTTTGTTTTTTTAAAGAATAGTGGGCAAATATAACCCTATCCAATCATTTTTTGATCGAAAATTGGATTTTTTGGGTTTTTTGGAATAAACAACTCGTTTTGGGTTGAACCTATTCTAGTAGGCCCATTTCACATAAACAGAACCCCATGTAAAGCCACCACCGAAGGCAGCTAATATGATGTTGTCGCCTTTGTTCAATTGATTTTCCCAGTCAACCAAGCACAACGGAATAGTGGCGGCAGTGGTATTGCCATACTTGTGAATATTGATCATGACTTTTTCATTCCCAACACCCATTCTGCGGGCCGTAGCATCAATGATGCGAAGATTCGCTTGGTGAGGAACCAACCAGGCTACGTCTTCTGATGAAAGACCGTTATTTTCCATGATTTCGGCCGAAACATCGGCCATTCCAACAACAGCAGCCTTGAATACAGGTTGGCCATCTTGGAAAACATAATGCTCTTTTTTTGAAACCGTTTCAGCACTGGCAGGGCTTACAGACCCTCCAGATTTTTGATGTAAATAATGTCTTCCATTCCCATCTGTTCTCAAGATGCTATCCAAAATACCTGTTTCGTCAACAGATGGTTCCAAGAGAACTGCTCCTGCACCATCACCAAACAATACACACGTAGTTCTATCTGAATAGTCAACAATACTCGACATTTTATCAGCCCCAACAACCACAACTTTTTTGTGTTTTCCAGACTCAATGAACTGGGTTCCTACAGTAAGAGCATATATGAATCCTGAACATGCCGCCCCCACATCGAAACTCCAAGCGTTCTTTGCTCCGATTTTGTCTGAAATGATATTGGCTGTTGCTGGAAATTGGTGATCAGGAGTAACGGTAGCACATATGAGCAAATCAATATCCATAGGTGTTATTCCGCGTTTAGCGCACAATTGCTTTACAGCCTCGGCCCCCATGTCACTTGTACCAAGTCCTTCCCCTTTAAGTATGTGCCTTGTTGAAATGCCAGTTCTTGTTTTAATCCACTCATCAGTGGTGTCAACCATTTTCTCCAAATCAGCATTCGTTAACAAATCTGGTGGTAAGTATCCGCCTACGGCTGTAATGGCTGCTTTCATAATTAAATGGTAATAGGTTGAATTAAGTGGCGAATATACAACAGCTTTTTATTGCGCCACTGAGCGAATAAAATTATTGAACTTACGATGCTGCTCATAATTACCTGCATGCGCAGACTTATTCAATACAAAACAATGATCATTTGGAATCTGATGTTCCTGAGCAATGGATTCTTGAATAGAAAGTGGAATGAGTCCATCAAACTTTCCCCAAATCAAATAAACGGGCATGGCCCATGTGAAATGATGTTGTTGTAATTCCTCTGAATTTTCAAAGAGGTAACGAAGAACAAATTCGTCTAAAGTCTCAACGCCCTTCGGACGAACAGATTTTCTATATACAACTTTCAGTTTAAAGTACCATGGCACATGATGAAAAGCTGTCGCAAGATTGGCTTTGGCCGAGGCATCGCTGGTAGGTGCAAGTAATTCTTGAACATTTTCAACACCAAGTTTTTGCGCATGTTGATTTGCAATTTCAAGAGAATAGCAGCATGCTGGAGAATCGTACAGAATCAATTTTTGAACCAGCTCAGGATGTTGTTCAGCGAAATAAGCTGAAACGATACCGCCGTATGAGTGACCAACCAGTACAAAAGGTTCGGTGATTTTTTCATTTAAAATGATTTGATACAAATGATCCACTTGCGATTGAATGCTGTTATCTCCTGTCTCATACAATTTACTTTGACCATGCCACAACAAATCGGGCATCAATAAATCATAGTCGTTAAGTAAGGCTTTGTTTTTGAAGAAAGCGAGTTCGCTCTGCATTCCAAATCCGTGAACTAAAACCAACAACGGTTTTTTGGTTCGCGATACGCGGTAGGCATGCTCGCCCAATTCATCCTCGAACTTCTCAAATTTGACCCCTTTTTTGGTCCAAACGTGTGAAAAATGATGCTCGAATTTTTGAACCAATTTTGACTGCCCGCAAATGGCATTTAAAAAAAGCAAAAAGGCCACCATAAAAAGGTAGCCTAAAGAAGTGAAATGGAAATGAGAATGTTTCATGAAAACAAACTCAAAGGAATCAGAGCGATTAAGCTGCTGTTTCCTTCTCCATTACTACTTTACCCTTGTAGTAAAGCTTTCCTTCATGCCAATGCGCTCTGTGAAACATGTGCGGTTGACCAGTAGTAGGACAAGTAGAAACGTTTGGAGCTTCCAATTTGTAGTGAGTTCTACGTTTCGCCTGACGGGTTTGCGAAATCCGGTGTTTAGGATGTGCCATATTCGTCTATTTTTATAAGTTATTCTTCCTCATCGGAAGGATTAAATTCAAAGTTTTCAAAATTCTTTATGTCTTTCCATTGGTCATCTGAATCCTTTTCCACACTGTATTCTTCAAT
>JBJTWB010000142.1:0-9281 GCA_046081505.1 Bacteroidota bacterium
GGTACAGTAACACTTCTAAGATAAATACATATGCCTCAGGCAACTTTTTCTATAAGTCTATAATCATACTCATGATGTGACTATGACTGAAAAGGAATTGGTTGAAGAGTGTATGGCGGGAAAATCCAATGCCCAAGAGAAACTTTTCAAACTCTATTCAGGGAAGCTATTTGCTCTTGCGCTCCGTTATATGGGCAATAGGGAAGAAGCAGAGGATGTTCTTCAGGAGAGTTTCATTAAAATATTTAAAAGCTTGAATCAATGGAAGGGCGACGGTCCTCTGGGAGGATGGATGAGAAGAGTTGTGGTAAACACCTCTCTTACACAATTGAAATCAAGAATTAAAAAACAAAATGAGATTTCTATTGATACGGCCTCCACGGTTCACGATAATCAGGAATCTCAGCTTGAGAAGTTGCAGGCCGACGATTTATTAAAAATAATTTCGGAAATGCCTACGGGTTATAGAACGGTGTTTAATTTATTCGCAATTGAGGGTTTCGGTCATAAAGAGATTTCAGACCAATTGGGTATAAATGAAAGCACTTCGAAAACACAATATTTAAAGGCCAAGAATTGGTTGCTGAAAAGAATAGATGAAAGATAACAGTAAGTTAAACTTAGAAGAGCTGCTTCAATCGAAGTTTGAACACCATGAGGTAAATGCCGATCATGTGTGGAATAATCTCGCGAAACAGCTTCCTGCATCACCCTCCGCAGGTTGGTCAGCGCTTTCAAAATTGGCAGCTGTTGTTGCTGGAGTAGCGGCAGTCTCAGCAGTCACTTACTTCATGTTGAATGACAATTCTTCTTCTACGCCCGTTTCGCAACAAAATACTGAAGTACAGCAGGAAGAAAATAGAAGTTCTGCAAATACAGTTGACACGCTTGCTCAGTCAATTCAACATTCAACCAACAGTGTCGTTACAAATCATGTTAGTGAGCAAGAAGCACGTACAACTCATTCCAATGAATTAGAAAATAGCTCATTTGTATTTCAGGAGAGAGAGTTTCATCTTTCAGATGAAATGGAAGACTTAACTCATTCCAATTCTCGAAATATTGAGAATAAACAAGTGGTCGAGAATCTTGAGGCCATTGTTCAATCATCTCATCAAGACGTGGAACATACATCGCATTTCACTTGTGTTCCTACGAATCAAAATGAATTGCGTTACTTCCTTTTCGCTGCACAAGATGGGGCAGATCAGTATCACTGGATTGTAAGCAATGGATTTGAATCGCATGATCAAGCGGTGGCTATTCAATTTGACCAAGAAGGGGAGTACGAAGTAAGTTTAATGGTTGAGGTATTGGGAGAAAGAAAGACGGAATTACAAAAAGTGAAAGTGTACAAACCGGCGCAATTGAATGCTGTGAACGCTTTTGCTCCGGGCTTTGATGGAAAGAATGACTCTTTCGATGTGCTCGAGGGTTCTATGAATATAAATTCCTTCAGCCATTTCACAATTACATCATCAACAGGTAAAGTGGTTTTTGAAAGTGCTCATTCATCTGTTTGGGATGGAAAGTTGAACAATGAATTGCAACAGCCAGGATCCTATTTCTGGTTTCTTGAATATCAAGATAGAGAAGGTGCTACGCATCAAGCAAAAGGAAAAATTCAACTTTTTGCGGAATAGTTAATTATAAACATTTCCATTTTGTTACGGAGGTTATTCGCAAATTTGAAGAATGGCGAAAACAAAATCTGTATTTTTCTGTCAATCGTGCGGTGCTCAAAGCCCCAAATGGATTGGTAAATGTCCGTCTTGTCAGGAATGGAATTCATATGTTGAAGAAGTAGTCGGGAAATCTACCGATACGAAATCGAGTATTCGTTTAAAGGCTAAACCTAAAACCATTTCTGAAATCGAAATAGAAGATCGTCAGCGTGCTCCGCTATTGGATTTAGAGTTAAATCGTGTTTTGGGCGGTGGACTTGTTCCTGGTTCATTAATACTTTTTGGCGGAGAACCGGGAATAGGAAAATCTACATTGCTCTTGCAATTGGCATTGATGCAATTGAATTTTTCCGTGTTATACGTGAGCGGCGAGGAAAGTGAAGAACAAATTCAAATGCGCGCAAAGAGATTGAACTATGATAATCCAAGATGTCATGTTCTCATGGAAACTTCGTGCGAACAAATCATAGGTCAACTCGAAGCCATGGGACCTCAAGTTGCCATCATTGACTCTATACAAACTTTACAAAGCGAGCACATTGAAAGTGCACCTGGTAGTGTTTCGCAAGTGCGGGAATGCACGTTACAATTGATGAAATTCGCCAAAGAGACACACACACCTGTGTTCCTTATTGGTCACATTACCAAAGATGGAAGTCTAGCTGGACCAAAAGTACTCGAACATATGGTAGATGTGGTTTTGCAGTTCGAAGGAGACCGTCACCACATTTACCGAATTCTTCGCAGCCATAAGAATAGATTCGGTTCTACCAATGAATTGGGAATTTATGAAATGATGGGCGCAGGTCTGCGTGCGGTAGAGAACCCAAGCGATATTCTCATTGATTCATCTACTGCCCAATTGAGTGGATCGGCTATTGCCGCTGCTATGGAAGGTGGGAGGCCTATGCTTATGGAGATTCAGGCATTGGTAAGTACTGCTGTCTATGGTACACCGCAGCGCAGTACAACGGGTTATGATTTACGCCGAATGAATATGCTTCTGGCAGTCTTGGAGAAAAGATGCGGTTTTCGGTTGGGAATGAAAGACGTGTTCCTGAACATTGCAGGAGGAATTAAAATTGAAGACCCAGCTTTGGATTTGGCCGTTATAACAGCCATTCTCTCAAGTAATGAAGACATTGCAGTTCCAAGAAATACGTGCTTTTGCGGCGAAGTGGGTTTAAGTGGTGAAATTAGACCCATTGCTCGTTTAGAGCAGCGCATTCAGGAAGCAGCGAAATTGGGATTCGAAAAGATTTATATTTCGGCTTTTCATAAACAAAAAACCACCTCTGATATCGAGGTGGTTGAAGTTTCAAAAGTTGAAGAATTATTTAGTCAAATTTTCGCCTAACAAAACTCTTCGAACATGGCATTCAAATGTGTAGCAATCATATCTGCAGTGCGGCCTTCAATGTGATGGCGTTCTACCATGTGCTGCAATTGACCATCTTTGAAAAGTGCAATACTTGGAGAAGATGGAGGGTAGGGAAGCATGTATTTTCTTGCTTGTTCAACAGCTTCTCTGTCCACACCAGCGAAACACGTTACCAAATGACTTGGTTTTTTTTGTGCCGCTTCGAGTGCTTTGCGAACTCCCGGACGCATGCTGCCTGCCGCACATCCGCAAACGGAATTCAATACAACCAATACAGTTCCTGACTGATTTACCAATGAATCTACTTGGTCTATAGAGGTGGCCTCATTGAAGCCAAGTTGTGTCAACTCTGCACGCATAGGTGCTACTAATTCTGCTGGATACATAGATGTAATTTTTTACAAATTTAGACTGAATTTTTGTTGAACAAGAGTTTCAATTCTACATTTCAGTTGGGTTCAATAGACATGAAGCTTTTTCTCAGAATATGCTCGGGTTTCTCCAATGACATGCCAAGACAATCCATCCGCACCTAGTATTTTTTCTATTTCGTTTTTACTTTGTTTTTCATAACTGAAAAGTAGACCGCCACTGGTTTGGGGATCACATAACGTAAGCATTTGCTCTCCGCTAAGAGCAGTACAGTCCTCTTTCACGAAATTGAAGTTCTTGGTCGTATTATCTGGAAATACAAATTGACTTGCACCTCTTCTTGCCAAGTCAAGAATAGGAATGGAATTGTAATTTAAGAATATGCTTCCGTCAAATGATGTGGCCATTTCCAACGCATGACCCAGAATACCAAACCCAGTAATATCAGTCATGCTTTTTACTGCATGAAGCTCACCTAATTCATGTCCATGGCCATTTAATTTCGACATCCAATTTTGAAGTTCTAGAATCTCGACATCATCAAGCAATCCTCTGCGAAGCATGGAAGTTCCAATACCGAACCCTAAGGGTTTCGTGAGTCCAAGTTGAAGTCCTTCCGTAAGAATGTTATTTTTTTTAATATTCGATTTTTCAACCATCCCATTTACAGCTAAACCAAAGAAAGGTTCTTTACTATTTACAGAATGACCGCCTCCAATGGTTACATTGGCTTCTTTGCAAACAAATTCAGCCCCTTTCATGACCTCCGAAGCAACTGATTTCGGGAGTTGTTCAATGGGCCATCCAAGAATAGCAAGCGCCAGAAAAGGCTTGCCTCCCATGGCATAAACATCAGACAAAGCATTCGCAGCGGCAATTTTTCCAAATTCAAAGGGGTCATTGACCATGGGCATGAAAAAATCTGTAGTAAAAATCAATGCCCGATCATTCCCCAGATCGTAAACAGCCGCATCGTCATTGCTTCCACTTCCCACCAAAAGCAAAGGATTGGAGTGGTCGAAACCACAATCTTGAAGTATTTCTTGTAAATCAGCAGGTGCAATTTTACACCCACATCCAGAGGCGCGGCTGTACTCAGTTAGATTCATGTTCAATTTGTTTTTTCAATGAAATAAAATCATTCACATTGGTCGAGTCAATGATGTGCAATGTGTGAATTTCACCCGATATTTTTGATCTCATTTTGCTGTGTAAATACGTTTTATCATAATACTCCAGCATACACTTTATCCATTCAGTCATCTGTCCATCATCAAGAAATGCTATAGCTTGTTGATTTTGCTCGAAACCCATGCGTTTCGCAATGGCTTTTGTTTTCTCAATGAGCTCATCTTTGGGTAAGGTGGCATATTGGTCATAAATAACGGTAACGCGGTTCTCCAAATCAAGCTCAATTTGAATGTGAGGCTGTGCAGGAAATTGATTGAATAAGGCATCTGGAATTCGAAGCTTTCCAATGAGTCTACTTTCATTTTCTATCCAATACCTTTCGCCTTTCGTTTTATAAATCGCCAATCCCAAATCATTTTCGAATTGTTCCTGAGTGGGTTGGGGAGGTTGTCCTATTCCGCCGTAGGTGCTTCCTTTGTGATTAGCTAGTTTTTCTAGATGAATTGTGGGTTCACCACTTTCCCATAATGATTCAATCCACTTGGTCTTATTTGTCCCAGTTTTTCCCGATAGAATGATCATTCGGTTTTCAGATTGAAAGTATTCAATGCACCAGTTTCTGTATGTTTTGTATCCCCCCGCAATTCGAATGACTGTGATTCCATTTTTGGCAAGCAGTTCTGAAAGAAACTGGCTTCGAAGTCCACCTCGCCAGCAATAAACAACAGCTTTGTTTCCATATTTTTGAGCCTTTTCAATTAACATTGGAAAATGTGGTGTGGCCAATTCAAAACCCAATTCAATTGCTTTTTCTTTCCCCTTTTCTTTGTAACAGATTCCAACCAAATGGCGATGTTCATTATTGAGAATGGGTAGATTAATAGCTCCAGGAATGTGCCCCTGTATGAACTCGTTTTCACTCCGAGCATCAAACCATGGTATTGAATTTAACAGCGGAAGTAATTCTTGGAATGGGCAATCTGTAAAGATCATGATTCAATTTTTTCGAAGACAATGATGCGATCTTCTAAATTTCCTTCTTTAACCCGAACAAGTATTCGGTCGCCTAGATGTATTTCTTCTCTTCTTCTCATTCCTCTTAAAACATATTGCTCTGCAATAAATTCAAATCGGTCTCCGGAAATACTCTCAATTGGAATAGCACCCTCACATCGCGTATCTAAAGTCTCTGCAAATAGGGACCACTTATTCATGCCAGATACACGGGCCTCGAAAGTCTCTCCTTTTCGTGCTAACAAATATTCAACTTGCTTGTATCGAATGCTCGCACGCTCAGCCTCTGCTGCTTTCTTCTCTTGCATGGAAGAGTGTTTGCATTTGAGTTCAAGTTCACTCTCGCTAACGGGTTTTCCTTGATCAAGATAATGTTGCAGTAGTCGATGTACCATAACATCTGGATATCGCCGAATGGGTGAGGTAAAATGTGTGTAGTAATCGAAGGCTAAACCGAAATGCCCAATGTTGTGCGTGCTGTATTCGGCTTTTGCCATTGCGCGTATTGCCATGATACGAACACTTGACTCTTCCGGCTGATCTTTCACTTGGTCAAGCAGTGCTTTAATGGTGTTTTGATGATCAATCTCGCGCGCTTTAGGAAGTTTGTAACCGAGGTGTCCGATGAAGGTTCGAAGTTGATTTATTTTTTCTGGACTAGGAGTGTCATGTATACGATAAACGAAAGGACGTTGCATTTCCCCCGTTTTCTTTCCAATGTAAGCAGCTACTTCTCGATTGGCCAGAAGCATGAAATCTTCAATGAGCTGATTGGAATCTTTCATCTTCTTAATGAATACCCCTGTTGGTTTCCCCGTTTCATCAAGCATGAATTTCACCTCGTCAGAATCAAAATCAATACTTCCTTTTTTAAATCGTTTTGCTCTTAATTTTTTGGCCAGTTCATTCAAGGTGCGAATCTCATCTTCAAAGGGTCCTGTTTTTCCTTCAATGATTTCTTGTGCTTCTTCATATGTGAAGCGGTGATCAGAATGAATAATTGTTCGACCAAACCACTTGTGAATGATTTCACCTTCCATATTCATTTCGAAAACAGCGGAAAAACATAATTTATCTTCATTCGGACGTAAGGAGCACAATTCATTTGAGAGCTTTTCAGGCAACATGGGAATGGTTCTGTCAACCAAATAAACACTTGTGGCTCTTTTTAATGCTTCTTTTTCAAGTAACGTATTCGGCAGAACATAGTGACTTACATCTGCTATGTGAACTCCTATGTTTAAATGGCCGTTCTCTAATTTTTCAAAAGACAACGCGTCATCAAAATCTTTGGCGTCGTAAGGGTCAATAGTAAATGTTGTAGTTTTTCGAAAATCTTTGCGTTTTGCGATTTCTTCCTCAGAAATAGCTGTAGATATAGCTTCCGATTCTAAATGAACGGCCTCAGGAAAAGCAGTGGGTAAATCATATTCATAAATGATGGCGTTCATTTCTACCTGATGACTTCCCGGTTGTCCAAGCACTTCTATGACTTTAGCGAAAGGCTTATGTTCCGGATTTTCCCATTTCACAATTTCAACAACTACTTTATCATCTTGATGCGCGCCGTTCAAATCATGTTTCGGTATGAAGAAATCGACATGAATTTTTTTATCTGATGGAAGGAAAAATGCATGCTCCTTATACAGTTGAATGGTCCCCACATAACGTTCACGACAGCGCTGAGCTACACGAATAACTCGACCAGATAATTTCCTTCCTCTTTTGAAAACTTCTATTTCTACAGTGTCACCTTGTAGGGCAAATCCAATTCGACCTTTTTCAATTTCAATGTCATCATCGAATCCAGGAATGGACACATATCCGCGACCATAACGACTAATATCAATGACACCTTCCATGGATTGAGTATCAACTTTAGCGGGTAAAAATTTACCCCGCTCTACCTCCAAAACATGACCGTTTGCAACTTCTTCAATGAGTATTTCAAAAATAAGCGTTCGCACACCTGAGTCCGATATTCCGAGTGAGGCTGCAATTTGTTTGTGATTGATGGCTTTTTTTGGAGATACCTGAAGTACTTGCAAAATGTCATTGCGCAAGTCGCGCTTGAATCCACCAAATTTGTTCTTTTTTTTTCTTGACATATTTCACGTCGAAGGTAACGAGAAACAATGCAGTAAAACCGAAAAACAACTTATTTTTGAATCATGGAATCTTCGGCTCAAAAAGTAATGCTTGGATTAAAATTACCTACCGACCCCCGGTGGATAAAATTGGTTCAATCGAACATTGAAGAGATTTTAACAGATCACGCCTATTGCGAACAGAAAGCAGCAAGCAGCGCCATAAGTTGTATTGTTCGTTTCCCGGAGTATCCTGATTTAGTTGAGGAATGCACACGGATTTCAATTGAAGAAATGGAACATTTTCGAATGGTGCACCAAGAGCTCTTAAAACGCGGTTTGAAACTTGGCCGTGAACGGAAAGATGAATATGTCTCTGATCTAGCTTCGTTCATTTTGAAACCCGGTGGAGGGAAAAAGGAGCAATTTGTGAATCAAATGCTTTTTGCCGCCATGATCGAAGCACGTTCTTGTGAACGATTTAAATTGTTGTCAGAAAAAATTGAAGATGAGGGGCTCAAAATTTTTTATCGCAACCTCATGGAAAGTGAAGCAGAGCATTATGCCACATTCATCAAATTTGCAAAGAAATATGGTGGAGATATAGATGTTGATTCCCGATGGAAAGAATTTCTTGCATTCGAAGCTGATTTGATGTTCAAGTACGGTAAATCAGAAACCATGCACGGATGAGTACTGAAATTCGCACGGCCGAAATAGCAGATTTAGCTTGTATTCAAAGCTTGGCTCATGAGATTTGGCCTTTGGTCTACAGCAACATGATTTCTGAAAATCAAATAGAGTTTATGCTGAATTGGATGTATGCACCGGAAAAGTTGAAGCAAGATGTTATGAATGGCGTCATATTTTTATTGGTGAGCGAAAATGATAAAGATTGTGGCTTTTTGGCTTTTGAGATGAAAGAGCATGAGACATTCTTGCATAAGTTATATCTTCACCCTGAATTGCATGGAAAAGGAATTGGAAAGCAAATGATTAGGCAAGTTGAGTTGGCCGCAAAAGACAACAATTCAGATTGTATACGTCTTACTGTGAACCGAAATAATCCCAATGTGGCTTTTTACTTGAATCGGGGATTTGAGGTAGAAGAGGAAAAAGATTTTGATATAGGTGGTGGGTATTGGATGAATGATTTTATAATGAAAAAGAATCTAAAATGAAATATGTAATTACTGCTTTTTTTAGTTGTTTATTTTTAGTTGGAATTTCTCAATTGCGCACTTCAGAAGAAGTGTTTCTTGTGCCACAAAAATTCGTTTCGAGCGAGGCAACGTTAGACAATCAACCCGCTCTTGAAATGATTGTAGTTGATGACGCCGATTGGTTTTTGAAATATGTCAAAAACGCCTGGAAAGGCACCAAAGGGTTGAGCATTTCGAGAACCAAAACCGTTTGGGCAAGTGATCCGCTTGTTTTCAGTTCCATTTCAACGGAGAAAGTTCAGTTGTTATTCGATACAAAAAAGGAAAGTGGTAAGGAATTACTGCTTATTCAGTTGAGATTGGACCAATCCAAAAAAGTTTTTGCTTTGACAGATGAACCATGGGTGAAGTTAAAGTCAGAGCTTCAAATACTCTACACCGCATATTT
>JBJTWB010000143.1:0-3814 GCA_046081505.1 Bacteroidota bacterium
GTGCGTTTTTTTCATGAGCCAACAATTTCCCTTCATAAAAACAAGAGTTACTGTAGGCCGCTATGGCCTCATTCATTCGGTATTGCGTGTTCAAGAGATGCGTCTTCTTCCCCATTTTTATGAGTCGTTCCATAAGGGAGATATTGAGTCCCAAGCGCATTGCATCTTGATTGAATACGGTTGCTGGTAATTGCATGGGGTCCCCTGCAAGAATTAGTCGTTTCGATTTAGAGACGGGAATCCATGTTGCGGGTTCTAAGGCTTGCCCTGCCTCATCTACAACACATACATTGAACTGAATATTCTGAAGCATTTCACTTGAAGAACCCACCAAGGTGGTACAAACAATTGAGGCTTGGTCAATTAAATTTCCCAGGATATATTCTTCGGTGTTTTTGGCTTCCAACAACATGGATTTTGCTTCTTTCAGAATCAATTTTCGTTGTTCGGCTTCTTCCCTACCAAAACTCCGTTTGTATTTCAAGGCCAACTTCCTTAACTCAATGGCTTTTCTTTTCCATTCCTTTATTTGGGGAAACTGACTGTGAGTGGTAGATTTCACTTCCAAAGAAAAGGACAAAGCCTTCGAGTTTAATTTTTCAGGATTTCCAATTCGTATAATGGAATTCGTTTTTAAGCTCAAGCATTCAACCAGATGATCTACCGCAGCATTGGTTGGAGCGCACACTAAAATTTTCTGACCCGTACGAGCTAATTCCACAATACCTTCTACAAGGGTTGTGGTTTTACCTGTTCCAGGTGGGCCATGAATGATGGTCCAAGGCGAATTAGAAAGCATTGCCTTTACTGCCTCATTCTGGGATTCATTCAAGGTAGTATTTTCAAATTCACTGTAAGTTTCAAATTCAGAATCAACCTTCCAAACAGCATCTCTTAAAAATGAAATATTACTTTTTTCATCATTCATAACAAGGTTCAAAGCCTTCATCATTTCCAGAAATGTTTTCTCATCAAAGGCGGCATTGACTCCAATTTTCCCATCACCCATCCAGTCTGGCAATTCATCTATTTTGAAATGAACCTTCATTTCATTTTCACTCACCCATACCGCTCTTCCAATCACACTTTGATTTCTATTTTCTTGTAATTCTGAGAAAAAAGACACGGGTTGACCCGCCTTGAATTTATGCTTTGAAGGCCCCTTATGCCTTTTAACAATTAAAAATGGATAGCTACCAAGACCAATTCCCTCTTCTAAGACTTGCAATGGATACCAGGTTACACCTGAGTTTATGCGTTCTTGAATAGAGGATTGAGATACGTTTTTCACGTATTGTTCCCACTCAAAGTCTTTCTCTTTTTGTAGCGCCAGAGCCAGCTGGCCCAGGTATTCAATATTTTCTTGTTTCGTCATAAAAAAAAGGGGGCTTAGCCCCCTTTTAAGTTGAAATAACGTACTAGTTTCTCATCAAATGAAAGTATCCAATATGCTCTTGAAGTTCTCCTCCAGGAGTAGTTACTTTCAATATATAATAAAAGACACCATCGTTCAAGTCAGATGGAACCCAATCATTGGCATAAGAAGTATCTTCATATACAAGATCTCCCCATCTGTTGTAAACAAGAACCTCAGCTGATTGATAATAAATCAACGCTTCACCGAAGCTGAGTGCATCATTCATACCATCACCATTCTCTGTTAGAATGTTTGGCAAGAACACATCACAAGGCAGATTTACAACTTCATAAAACGTTTCTGAATTGAATCCGCACACGGGTTCAGTAATTACCACAGCATACAATAGTGTCTCATTTGGAAATCCTGCTAGTGGGTTATACGATGGGAAAATATCTCCAGCTCCCGTTATTGTATCGCCCAAAAACCACTGATACGTATATCCAGAACCTGTGAAAGGAGCTGTTAATGTGATTAACTCACCAATACAAACTGAATCGGTAGACAAAACACCTGTACCTGGAGTAGCGGGTAAGGCAAGTGTTACCGTATCTGTTACGGTACATTGCGGATCAAGCGATGGATTCACAGAGATCACCACTTGCGAAGTGCCATTGGCTCCGCTAAAAGTTGGCGTTGGAATGTTGGAAGCATTGAATCCACCTCCGTTGTTGGATATGACCGACCAATTGTAGACGTAATTAATTCCAGGCTCAGTATTACCTACAGTGGCTGAAAGATTAACCGGTAAATTACAATACGGAACATCAGGACCGGCATTGACTGTTGGACCAGCAAATGCGTTGATGGTAATGTCTTCTGAATAGGAACATCCATGATTATCCGTAACCGTAAAGGTGTAAGTGAAATCGCCTTCTGTTGTTGGACTAACGGTTGCCCCTATGCAATCAGCAGCAGTCGAAACAATGTCAGTTCCAGACCAAGCAAGTGAATCACATGATTGACCAATTGAAGGAGTAAAAGATAGGAGTGGCGGGTATAAGTAATCTGCAAAATCTACTGACCAGTCGAAAATCCATCCGTCATCTGACCCCCACATGTCGCAAACTTCAATGATCCAAGAACCATTTAAAGGACAACCAATCAAGTTTGTAAACGGCTGAACACTGTTGTAGGTTCCACTTGGTAGAGTTCCACCTGCATTTGCCGCCCAAGTACCTGCCGTAGCCGTTGGAGACCAATAATAATCATAGCCAACTCCGGGGGGGTCAGCTGGCCCCATAATGTCTACAGGTTCTCCCAAAAATGTTCCGCCACCGTTTTGTTGGTGAACAATAATGGTTTGACCGTTCGGACATTCAAACGAAATAACCAAGTCACCCATGAAGCTGTGTTCAAAGTTGATGAATAAGTTATCAATATCTGTTGCATTTTGAATGGTTTGCCCCGCATTGAACCCACCAAAAAGAAGGGTGTCTGAGAAACATTGTGTTTGATCGTCTGGAATAAAAATATCTCCTCCCAAGTTCGCTTCAGGAATGGCTGTCCAAAGGTTTGGAGTGAATGAACCGGTAAGTTGCACGGGCTGACCAATACACACCTGCATATCATTCGAAGTAACCGCTAATGTTGGCTCAGTTGCAACAAAAACCAATACGTCTGGAAGGTTAATACTTGCGCAATTGTTGTTATCAGACAAAGTCAATTGAACCATATACGCTCCAGGCTCAGTGAATGTGTGTGTTACCAACGGCCAAGAGGAATTGTCTGTTGTGCCATCATCAAAATCCCATAGAAAATTACCTACTGTTGATCCATTAAAAAACTGAGTGGTTGAAGCATCGAACGTGATCGACTCTCCAATACACAAACGGGTAGGTTGAAAGTCAGGTTGATTCACTGTAACTGCAACAACTGGTGGTTCACAAGGTGTGCCGCATGAAATTTCAGCTCCGAAACTACCTACACTTGTATCGCTGTTTGAAGTAAACAATACTGTTAAGCATCCTTGGGGGTTTGTAGAGGTTATGACCTGGTTGTTCAGTTGGGTACCATTGTAAACACCAATTAATGTGGCGTTTTGGTCTGATCCATCGAAAATGGTCAATTGGTCACCTGTGCCTAGGTTACAGAAACTAAAATCTAAATTAATTGGGGTTGCTGAACCATCTGAACAAATAACTGAGATACCTGTGAAGTTCGGACCGTAATCAGAGGCACTTAATCCAGGGTCTACCAAGAATCCACCACAACTGACAATTGAAGGAGTACCAACAGCGTATTCCTGTGCAGCAAGATTTGCTACAATAATGATTGACAAGAGAATTAAATAAATCTTTTTCATTTGTTTGCAGCTTTTCTATTGGCTTGACTTCTTTTATACAAAACTTCCAAGCGTTGAACGGAATACACAGTTACAACGTGGTTTTCATCCAG
>JBJTWB010000144.1:0-5904 GCA_046081505.1 Bacteroidota bacterium
CTCGAAGCACATCAAGCTGAGAGAGAAAAATATGGTGGGCTCTTTTACCACCGAAGAATGAGGAAGGGAGTGAATCAGACCGAGGCTGTACGCATGATGCGCGAACGAAACTATTTTGGAGCAATGATGGTTGAAACGGGCGTGGCCGATGCCATGATTTCAGGTATGACCCGAAATTACGCAAAAGTCATTCGTCCCGGTTTACAGGCCATTGGTCCGGCAAAAGACGTGAAAACCGTTTGTGGAATGTACATTGTGCAAACATCAAATGGGCCCTTATTTTTTGCAGATACAACGGTCAATGTTAATCCTACGGCTGAGCAATTGGTAGAAATTACTTTGCTTGTAGCTGAGGCGGTTCAGAAATTGAAAATTTCGCCACGAATTGCCATGGTGAGTTATTCGAATTTCGGATCAGCTGAGGGCGATGATGCAGTAAAAGTCTCAAAGGCCGTTTCAATACTTCATGAAAAACATCCGCATTTAATAGTGGATGGTGACATTCAAGCCAATTTTGCTTTGAATGCGGAAATGCGCAAAGAAATATTTCCTTTTTCGAAACTGTCAGATGCAAGGGTAAACACGTTGATTTTTCCGAATCTTTCAGCAGGAAATTCGAGTTATAAATTACTTCAAGAAATTTCTGGAATGGAAGTTATAGGTCCCATTTTATTGGGAATGAAACGAAGCTACCACATTCTTCAAATGGGATGTAGCGTTCGTGAAATTGTGAATATGGTTCGAGTTGCGGTAATTGATGCACAAGCAAAAGGCAGTTTAAAAAGATAATATGTTACACGCTTTAACCGGAACAATCGTCGAAAAATCTCCCGTGCATGCAGTGCTTGATGTGAACGGCGTTGCGTACCATTTGAATATTAGTTTGTCAACATATTCCTTTTTGCCACAAGAAGGAAAGACCACCCTGTATACCCATTTCCATGTGAATGGAAATGATTTTTCACTTGTGCTCTATGGATTCAAAGACACCCAAGAACGGGAACTATTCAGAAAGTTAATAAGTGTTAGTGGTGTGGGTCCCAACACGGCGAGAATGGTCTTGTCAAGTTTGAATGTGATGGAATTAATTCAGGTTATTTCCAATAAAGAAGTAGCCGCACTGAAGCGAATCAAAGGCATTGGTGAAAAAACAGCAGAGCGCATTATTGTAGATCTGCACAATAAAGTAGGAAAAATTGATGATACTTTTGTAGAAAAAATTGGGGTTCCGCACAATACAACAAAACAAGATGCGTTAGTGGCCTTGTCCCAATTGGGATTAGAAAAAACCAAAACCGAGAAACTGCTTGATAAGATTTTACTTGGAAACGCTGAACTTTCACTAGAAGATCTTATTAAACAAGTACTTAAACAAATTTAGTGTGCGAAAATTGAGTAACTTCTTATTGCGAAGGAGAATGGTATTTTTACTTTTCTTGCTCTCTGCCGTTGCTCAAAAGGGCTTTGCACATCGGAAAGAGTTGGCATTTCTGGTTCCTGATACAATTACTCCAATTTGGCCGAACACTGACTTTTTTTATCCCAATCAAGACCTGCCTGGAATTCAACTTCCTCTTCCATCGAATATTCATTACAAGGTTGAATACAATCCACTTACCGGAAAATACGAGGTTAGACAGACCATTGGCGATCGTCTAGATTTCAGAAGACCTTCTGAAATGGAAATGGATGACTTCTTAAATTTTCAATTGAACAAGAATGTCTCAAAATATTGGAAGAAAATTCAAGAGGATAAAGATATTGCCAACAAAGAATATGCTCCTGTCATTAAAGTGGGGGGAGACAATTTCGAGCATTTATTCGGTTCGAATGAAATTGAGATCAGACCGCAAGGATCAGCAGAGTTGACATTTGGAATTAATCGCTCAAAAACAGATAATCCCAGAATTCCAGAGAGACAGCGAACGAATACGACATTCAATTTTGATCAAAAAATTCAAATGAATGTCATTGGAAATGTTGGAACCAAAATGAAAATCAAGGTGAATTACAATACGGAATCCACCTTCGACTTTGAAAACAACATGAAGGTGGAATACACCGGAGATGAAGATCAAATCATGCGTAAAATTGAATTGGGTACCGTGTCTTTGCCACTCACAGGGTCTCTCATGCCAGGAAGCATTGGTCTCTTCGGGGCGAAAATTGAAACACAATGGGGTAAATTGAAAAATACAACCATCTTGACACAACAAAAGGGGGAGAGAAAGGAAATTACCGTTCAGGGCGGAGCGCAAACGACTAACTTTGACATACCTGCTGATAATTACGAAGCCAACAGACACTATTTTCTTTCAGGATTTTTCCGAGATACGTATGACAACGCCCTAGCTGCCTTGCCAGTAGTGAATAGTGGAGTGAATATCACGCGAATTGAGGTCTGGGTCGTGAACCAACAGGCCAATACTCAAGATGTTCGTAATATTTTAGCTTTTTCCGATTTGGGTGAAAGCGCTCCTTTCCTCTCAACAGACTACAATAATAGCGGTATCATTTCTCCAGGACAACTTCCGAATCCGGATAACGAAAATAATCTGTTGTACAACAACCTCATGACCAACCAAGAGGTTCTGAATTTTACAAATTCCAATGCCGCCATTCAAAACTTGGGATACGGTTTGCGTCAGGGTGTTCACTATGAGCGTGTGGGAAATGCAAGAAAACTCACAGCAACTGAATATACATTCAATAGTCGGCTTGGTTTTATCTCTTTGAAACAGTCATTGAATAATGCAGAAGTACTCGCTGTCGCTTATGAGTACACGTTGAACGGACAAACGTATCAGGTTGGTACACTCTCCCAAGATGGAATTGTAGCTCCTCAAGCCCTGGTTTTGAAAATGCTCAAATCTTCAATCACAACCGTTCGATTAAGCGACGGAAATCCGGCACCGCTCTGGGACAATATGATGAAGAATGTGTACAATCTTGAAGCGTTCGGTATTGCTCCAGAAAATTTCCGATTGGAAGTATGGTATAATAATCCAGCCACGGGTGTGAACATGAACTACATTCCCCGAGCACCTTTCGATGGGAAATTATTGATTCAAGTACTCAATTTGGACCGAATAGACGCCCAACAAATGTCGGGAAGTGATGGTTTTTTCGATTTTGTAACCAATGCAGCAACACAAGGTGGACTCATAGACGCAAGTTCTGGAAGAATTTTTTTCCCTGTAACAGAACCCTTTGGTTCTCACCTTTCTGACAAGGTCACAGCAGAACTTGGCAATACACCTCAGGCACAACAGATCATTTCACAAGTTGTTTTTCAACCGCTATATGATTCTACGAAGACATCTGCTCAGATTAATTTTCCACAGTTAAATAGATTTAGAATCAAAGGTCAGTATCAAAGCGCATCAGGATCGGAAATTTCATTGAATGCTCTGAATATTCCCCAAGGAGCTGTAACAGTTACAGCCGGAGGTCTGCGGTTGTCTGAGGGAACAGATTACACGGTTAATTACAATTTGGGAAAAGTAACTATTTTGAATGAAAGCGTTCTTCAAGGTGGACAACCCATCAAGATCTCAGTTGAGAGTAACTCGATGTTTAATCTGCAATTCAAAACCTTGTTGGGTAGCCGGTTCGATTATAAATTTTCTGACGCCTTGAATGTAGGGGCAACGGTGTTAAACTTGAAAGAGCGTCCATTGACACAAAAGGTAAATGTGGGCGATGATCCAGTGAATAATGCGATGATAGGCTTTGATGTGAATTTCCAAAAGGAAATGCCAATTATTACAAAGTGGATAGATCGTATTCCAGGCATTCAAACCAAAGAGAAATCATCTCTGAATTTTTCACTAGAAGCAGCTAAATTATTTCCTGGTCACTCAAGGGCTGTTTCGAAAGATGGAAATGCATATGTAGATGATTTCGAAGGTAGCCAAAGTGTTATTGACCTTCGAGCATTGAATCAGTGGTTTTTAGCTTCAACGCCCAAACTTCAAAATGCGTTGTTTCCAGAGGGAAATTTAGAGGATAGTCTAACATATGGATATAACAGAGCCAAACTGGCATGGTACGTCATTGATCCGCTTTTCTTCCGCACAAATTCTCTCACCCCGGCAAGCATTACACAAGACATACAGAGTAATCACTTCATGCGAGAAGTTCTTGAATCAGAAGTTTTCCCGAATAGACAATTGCCAACAGGTACTCCCCCCAATATTGCAACCCTTGATTTATCCTATTATCCTTCAGAACGAGGCCAGTACAATTTTGAATTACCAAACGGTCAAGCAGGTTATTCGGCCGGACTCAATACGGATGGAACATTGAAAGATCCAAGCTCACGATGGGGAGGAATTCAGCGCTCTTTGACCACTACAGATTTTGAAATGTCGAACGTACAATTCATTCAGTTCTGGTTAATGGATCCATTCAATGAAGATTCACAAAATATAACAGGCGGCGATTTATATTTCAATTTGGGAAACGTTTCTGAAGATGTTTTGAATGATTCGCAAATGGGATTTGAAAACGGATTTCCATCTGCGAACAACGAGTTACCAACGGGTCAAGGTACATGGGGTATTTATCCGTCACCAACCACTTTCAACGTGGTCAATGCATTCGATAACACTGTGGGTAACTACCAACAACAGGACATAGGTTTAGATGGTTTAAATTCCAACTCCGAGCAATCCTATTTCAATACCTGGTTGCAAACCATTCAGGGATTCCTCGATGCTACAGCCTACAGCAAATATGCCCAGGATCCATCAGCAGATAATTTCAAATATTTTAGAAGCTCGGAGGCAGATCAAAATAATTTGAATACCCTGGAGAGATATAAAAATTACAACGGTTATGAAGGAAATTCAAATACAGATACACCAGACGGATTTCCAATAGCTGCAACTACAATTCCGAATACGGAGGATATCAACCAAGACATTACTTTGAATTCGATAGAAAGTTATTTTCAATATAAAGTTAGTCTTCGTCCAGAAGACATGGGTGAGATAAACATTGGAAAAAATTATATTACAGATACATTTGAAACAACCAAGCTAACTGCCAACAATGAAGAGCGAACCATTCGCTGGTATCAATTTAAAATTCCAATCAAAGAATTCGAAAAGCGTGTTGGAAATATTGCAGATTTTAGATCCATTCGTTACATGAGGGTTTTCTTGAAGGGATTTGAAGAACCAGTTACGCTTCGTTTTGCGCGTTTGGAATTGGTTCGTGGTGAATGGAGGAAGTATGAAAGAACATTAGCCGGGAATCAAGAATTGGAGCCGAATGATGACCCAGAAACATCATTCAATTTGGCAGCTGTGAATATTGAGGAGAATGGTAATCGCGAGCCAGTTCCTTATGTTGTTCCTCCAGGAATTATAAGAGAGCAAGATGTGGGGTCTCCAAATCTTAGAAATTTAAATGAGCAATCATTGGCCTTGACCGTTTGTAACCTCAAGGATGGAGATGCACGCGCAGCCTATCGCAATGTGAACTATGACATGCGTCAATATAAAAAGCTGCGCATGTTCGCTCACGCAGAGGCTTTTGAAAATGCAAACGATCTGAAAGATAAAGACTTGTCCGTTTTCGTTCGTTTGGGTTCAGATTTCAATGACAACTATTATGAATATGAAATTCCAATGGATGTAACTCCTTGGTATACGAATAATGATGATGAGATTTGGCCTGGAAATAACAATTTTGATATTCGACTTTCAGACCTTCAAAATTTAAAATTGAATCGTCCGGCAACAACAAGCGTCATGACAGTAATAGACACTTTGTTGTCTAATAACATTCGAATTTCTGTGAAGGGTAATCCAAATTTGGCCAATATTACGGTTCTTATGATTGGAATACGGAATCCAGACAAAGACAATAATTCCTTCTCAACACAAGATGATGGCC
>JBJTWB010000145.1:0-5437 GCA_046081505.1 Bacteroidota bacterium
TGTTGAATGACATTGGCAACTGTAAATGTTTTTCCACTTCCGGTTACACCAAGGAGCGTTTGAAAAATTTCACCTCCCTCTATGGCCTGCACCAATTGGGCTATGGCATCGGGCTGATCTCCGGCCGGACTGTAATTGGAAGTGAGTTTGAATTGCATGTCTGTGGCAAAGCAACAAAAAAGGTTCCAAATCGGAACCTTTTTTGAGTGAAATGTTATTCAGGTTTATTCAGCTACTACTTCAAATTTGAATGTAGCAGAAACTTCTCTGTGTAGTTTTACTTTCGCTTCGTAAGAACCAAGCATTTTCACTGTCTCTTCAGAGATACTAATACTTTTTCTGTCGATATCGAAGCCTACTTTGGCCAATGCCTCTGACAATTGGATGGTATTGATGCTACCGAATATTTTTCCTGTTTCAGAAGCTTTGGTTGCTAATTTAATTTCCAAAGCAGCCAATTTATCAGCCGTTGCCTGAGCTTCAGCTAGAATTTTAGTTTCTTTGTGAGCACGTTGCTTCAAGTTCTCAGCGTGCATTTTCAATGCAGACTCAGTTGCTGACACTGCATAACCGCGGGGGATTAAATAGTTGCGAGCATAACCAGGTTTAACATTAACGATTTCGTCTTTTGCACCTAGTTTTTCAATATTTGCTTTTAATATAATTTGCATGACTTGTTCCTCCTTTGATTATTTCAACATATCTGCTACGTAAGGCATTAAGGCCAAATGACGTGCTTTTTTAATGGCTTGAGAAACTTTTCTTTGGTATTTCAAAGAAGTTCCAGTTAAACGACGTGGAAGAATCTTTCCTTGTTCGTTGCACAGCTTCAATAAAAAGTCTGCGTCCTTGTAATCGATGTATTTGATTCCAGACTTTTTGAAACGGCAGTATTTCGCTTGCTTGGTTTCAATATCGATTGGATTTAAATATCTGATTTCTGAATTATCGCTCATGTTCAATTCGTTTTTAAGGTTTTTAATTAAGCTTTTTTAGCCTCTTTCATTTTGTTTCTGCGGCTTTCTGCGTACTCCATGTGGTATTTATCCATCACAGTAGTTAAGAAGCGAAGAACGCGCTCATCGCGTCTATACTCGGTTTCAAGAAAACCAACAACATCCCCCTCAGCTTCAAACTCAATCAAAGTATAGAACCCTGTTGATTTCTTCTGAATTGGATACGCCAATTTTCTCAAGCCCCAGTTTTCTTCGTGCTTGATTGATGCCTTTTTTCCTTTCAAAAAGTTCTTGAACTTTTCTACTGTTTCCGCCGCCTGATCTTCAGACAGCACGGGAGTTAAAATGAAAACAGTTTCGTAACGTTTCATAAATTAATTATTTTTAATGGGGGGCAAAGGTAGGAATTTCTTTTGAAAAAACAAGCACCTGACTGAAATTCAGGTTCATTCCAATTCCCACATGCGATTTTTTCTTCGCGAATGGAATTTAGCAATCCGATGACTTCTCCAGAAATGAAGAATTAGGTAGACTACAACAGGAGAGCCAAAAGTGAGAAAACTCAGGTAAACAAAACTCAAACGAATTCGACCTGTATTCATATTCAATCGCTTGCCAATGGCCTCACAAACGCCAAAAACGTTGAGTTCAACTGCATCTTTGATTGATTCGAAAGCTTTCATTTTTGAGTAATATCTCTGCCCCTATTGAGCAATTTAAACATTGATTCCGTGAACAATATACGGAAAATAAATGAAAGGCTGCCTGACTTTGAAAAGCATTTTTTATGCATTGACCATTCTTTTCGAAAAGTTTAACCCGAGCGTTCTCCTCGGGAGGAAGCCTTTCCAACAGTTCCAATGCTGCGCTCATAAGCTCTTCCTTGTCTGTCTTACAGCCTATAAAAAACTGAATTGGCGCAATGGCATTGATATAGACAAATGCGGGTACTTCTTTTTCAAGTTGGAAGGTTGCGCAATCTCTGATGTTATTCAATACCCTCCAAAAATATTTTAGGCTTGTCAGGAACCGCAAAAGATCATGGTTAAACCCTCTTCCAAATTTTCGTCTTATTTTCAAATTGAACTGATAAGTCATCTTCCGAAGTAAAACATAGCGTTTTGCCCAATGCCTCAATTCTTTGGAAAGTAAATTGGAATAACCGAAAACCTCAAAAAGAATTGCTTTTTGTGAATCAAATTCCAAATGAAGAAATTCAGCCGCATTGAGTTCTGATGCGGTTTGTTCCAAAACATCACCCCAATTTCCCTTTCCAAAACTCCGAAACCATTTTTGAAAAAGTAAGGAGCTCCATTTAAACTCACCATCAGTAGTCTTAAGTTGAAACTCGGAACAACGTTGTTCCAGGCGTTCTACACCCATTCGAGTCATCCAATTGAACCAAACCACCTCTCGAATTTCATTGTAATAAGGTGCACATGGTAAATCTCGAACAACATTTCGCCAACTACTCCATTGTTTGTATAGGATTTCAATTTCCGACTTCGGTAAAAAAACCGTTTCAATTCCCGCATTCTGAATGGGCGATCCTTCAAGCACAATATGCAATACCACTTGATTGTATTGGGCATCTAAATGATGACCGTGACTGAGCCAATCTTTCGCTTTTGTATGAAATTCAATATGACCTGACCATTTCAATCCATTCCATTCAACCTTGGCATTGAGAAAATCTGGACCCGAGCCATTGTTCCATGTACCCGGAAAATGAACTTTTATGGGATGTCCGGTGGCTGTGCGCAACTCCCTGACAAGCGGATGTTGATGCCTCCATAAAAATTGAATGAATATTTCTTCCATGTCCAAAAATTCAAATTGCCTACTTTTTATCAAAACGTTGTTTATGCAATGGACATATAAACTTTCTTATCTTCACGCATCCATTTTTACCACATGACCTATTCTAAAATTTTATTTCTTGCGTTAAGCTTTTCCACACTGAATGTATTGGGTAATGCAGACACCACCATTGTTCAAACATTCACCTTCGCAGCTCAAAATAATCCTGCAACAGCTTATGAATCGCCCGGGCGCAGATGGTTTCAATTTCCAGCATCGAACAATGGCGTTAACTATCAGAAAATTTTGATGTATCACACTTTAAAATGTTTCAGTGACGGTACTGCAGGGAATTTAGGTTACCCCTGCGGAGAATGGGATTATCTCACATATAACAACCTCTTTGAACACACCGGGAATTTGGATTCAACCCTGTATAACCATCCGCATTTTTTATTAGCCAATCAAAATTTTGTTTCTTCTGGAATTCGCAATACACCGGCATACAATATTCAGCAAATAGAACAGCAAATTCCAACTTCTACTCCACTTGGCAATAACACCTTTGCTCAAATTGGAAATGGAAGTTCAACCCTACCGACATTGACTCCAAATGAGACTAAAAAAATTCAATGGATATACACTGCCAGCCAATTGACTGCTGCAGGTCTGGTGCCAGGAAACGTTTGGCAGTTGACCATACCCGATGCTGGACAATTCGGAACCATTCAACAATTAACCATTCGATACAGAGAATCTTCAACAAGTTCACTTACCAACTTCACAACTGAACCCATGAACATTCTTTATCAAGGAGACTATACTTTTCAAACCGGTGGCGATCATGTCATTGCCTTCGCGCAGCCGCTCATTTGGAATGGAATTGACAACATCATTTTTGAATTCAGTTATTTGCCAAGTACCAATTTGGGGGCCGTATTCACATCAACACCTTCATTGAACGCTTGCGTTTCTTCTGAAGGTGAAAACAAGTTTATTCGATTTGATGGGAATGATGAAATTCGATTGTTCGCAAATGCTTTTGCTGCATTATCAAACGAAGTTACGGTATCTTTTTGGTTGCGAGGAAATGAGCAATTTCAACCTGAAAACGGAACTTGTTTTGAAGGAAGAACTCAAGAAAATTTCAGAGTTTTAAATACACACCTACCGTGGTCAAACTCTCGTGTATATTGGGACGCGGGACAAACCGGAGGTGGATATGATCGTATAGATAAATTGGCCAATCCAGCCAATTTCGAAACCAATTGGAACTACTGGACTTTCACCAAAAACAACAGCACGGGTGAAATGAAAATATATTTAAACGGACAACTCTGGCACAGTGGAACCAACCTTACTAAAAGCATGTCAGGCATCGTACAATTTAGCATTGGTGCAGCATGTACCTGGTCGAATTATTACCGGGGAGATATGGACGAGTTTACCCTATTCAACAAAGCGCTTTCGCAAAGTGAGATTGTTGAATTGATGAGTGTTGGGCCACAGGAATCAAGTTCATACTATGCTCAATTGCAGTTCCATTACACCTTTAATAATGACAATAACATGCTGGCTATTGATGAAAGTCCAAATGGTTTTCATGGTCAAATATTAGGAAATCCCGAACACATTTCACATGAATTATTTTACTCCAATATTCAAATAGAATCAAGCACTCCGAATGTTATTCTTGGGCAAGGAGATTTCGATATAACCCTTACACCTGTTATCTATAATCAACATTTGTATGATGCTCCTGTATCACTTGCAACTTATACCGTTAATAATCACGCGCCAACTTTGAGTGGTTTATCGGAAGTTTTCATTCCTCGCATTGGATACACATACAATACACTAGGTGCAATTATTGACAGCACAACTTTTGATCTCGACTACACACTGAACAATGATACCCTGTTCTATTATGGTTTCCCTTACGAAGTCATCAATCGTTTTGAATTGGGACGATTCATTACACCATACGGAATTCAACTTGACATGGGTGAAGGTTGGACTTGGGTATTTGATGTGACCGATTTCGCGCCATTGCTTCGCGACAGCGTGGAATTAGAGGCAGGAAACTGGCAAGAACTATTGGATTTAAAATTTGTATTTATTGAGGGCACCCCTGCACGAAATGTTTCTCGTATTCAAAACGTTTGGCAAGGCAACTGGGGTTTGGGTGGATTCAATAGCGCCATTCAACCCAAGTCATATGTATTGCTTCCAAATGAAAGTTCCGCAAAATTGAGAACTACGGTAACTGGACACGGTTTTGGAACAGGAAACAACTGCGGTGAATTCTGCTACAATACACATCGTTTAAAAGTCAATGGCTCAGAACAATTTTCATGGGAAATCATGCAAGAATGTGACGAAAACCCGTTGTATCCGCAGGGTGGAACATGGATTTACGCAAGAGCTGCTTGGTGCCCAGGAGCTCCCGGAAGAACTGAAGAATTCGAACTTACTCCTTTCATCAACAACAACCAAATCAATATTGAATACGAAATTACAGATGATCCTTACGGCAATTACGTCACCGAAACACAGCTGATTACGTACGGACCGAATAATCATTCGGTTGATGTTGAAATTGATCAGGTGCTCGCTCCAAGCAATTGGTTAATTCACTCACGATTCAACCCCATGTGCGACAACCCTAAGATCATTATTCG